>NZ_LSIX01001136.1:0-8484 GCF_001556475.1 Methylobacterium sp. CCH5-D2
ACGAAGAGGATCGCCGCGAGGGCGTTCGTGAAGCCCGCGGTGAGCACCAGCGTGCCGCCGATCGCCTCCAGCGCCAGGAACGAGACCGAGCCGAGCGCCGTCTGCGCCACCGCGGAGCCCGACCAGCGCCGGGCCTTCTTGGCGGTGAAGCGGAGCGCGTAATCCTCCAGGGTCTCGTCCGCCACGAAGCGGTTGTAGGCGCGCCGGATCGGGACGATGCGCTGCGAGCCGCTCATCGCGCGCGGATCCCGACGCGGCCCGGCGCGCGCGCCAAGACTGCGGCGCGAACGATGCGGCGCGCGCGGCCAGTCGCCCCGACGCGGCCCGAATGCTCTGCCCTGGCTTCCATCGGTTTCCGGAATAGACGGATCGACTGTGCCGCCCACGCAAAGGCCCGGCCATACGCAAAACCGCGTATAGGCCGCGCCGCGGCGGCCGACCTAGCCTGAACCCCGTCGATCCGCGGTCGCCTCTCAAGACCGCCGGACGTCCACGGGGTCAGGCACGATGGCAGACGACACCGATACCGGTTCGGATTCCGGCTTCTCGCCGCTGCGGCGCAGGCTGCTCATGGGAATGGCCGGCCTCCCGGCGCTGGCGCTGCTGCCGGGGCCCGCACGGGCCGCGGCCCCGACCGCTGCGGTCAACACGACCGGGCTCGCGGTGACGGACAGCGAGGTCACGGTCGGCATCCTGCACTCGGTCACCGGTACGATGGCGATCTCCGAGACCGGGGCGCAGCAGGCCGAGAAGCTCGCGATCGCCCAGATCAACGAGGCGGGCGGCGTGCTCGGCCGCAAGATCCGGATCATCCAGGAGGACGGCGCCTCCGACTGGCCGACCTTCGCCGAGAAGGCCAAGAAGCTCCTCGTCAACGACAAGTGCGCGGCCGTGATGGGCTGCTGGACCTCGGCCTCCCGCAAGGCGGTGCTGCCGGTGTTCGAGCAGTACAACGGTCTCCTGTACTACCCGACCTTCTACGAGGGCCTGGAGCAGTCCAAGAACGTCTTCTACACCGGCCAGGAGGCGACGCAGCAGATCCTCGCCGGGCTCGACTGGGTGCACAAGGAGAAGGGCGGCGACACCTTCTACTTCATCGGCTCGGACTATATCTGGCCGCGCACCTCGAACAAGATCGCCCGCAAGCACGTCGAGAACGTGCTCAAGGGGCGTGTCGTCGGCGAGGAGTACTTCCCGCTGGGCCACACGCAGTTCAACTCGGTGATCAACAAGATCAAGCTCACCAAGCCGAAGGTGATCTTCACCGACGTGGTCGGCGGCTCGAACGTGGCCTTCTACAAGCAGCTCAAGGCCGCGGGCATCGACCTCTCGAAGCAGGTGCTGATCACGATCTCGGTCACCGAGGACGAGATCGACGGCATCGGCGGCGAGAACATCGCCGGCGCCTACGCCTGCATGAAGTACTTCCAGTCGATCGAGAACGACAACAACAAGGCCTTCGTGGCCGCCTTCAAGAAGATGTGGGGCGAGAAGACCGTCATCGGCGACGTGACCCAGGCGGCCTATCTCGGGCCGTTCCTCTGGAAGATGGCCTGCGAGAAGGCGGGCTCCTTCGACGTGGACAAGGTGGTCGCGGCCTCCCCCGGCATCGAGTTCACGGCCGCGCCCGAGGGCTACGTGAAGATCGACCCGAACCATCACCTCTGGTCGAAGACCCGGGTGGGCCGGGCCAAGACCGACGGCCAGTTCGAGATCGTCTACACCAGCCCGGACCTGATCAGGCCCGATCCCTTCCCGAAGGGGTACCAGTAGGCGCGAGATTCTCCCTCCCCCGCAGAGGGGGGGGAGGGAAGGCGTTCCGGGAACGCCGCGAGACACGATCGGAGGACAACCGCCCTCCGCCCCCACACCGCCCCGGAGGCCCGTGACGGCATGTTCGGCGACTACTCCCTCGGCGATCTCGGCGCGATCTTCGCGATGCAGGGCTTTGCCGGCCTGATCCTGTTCTCGGTCTACCTGCTGATGGCGCTGGGGCTCGCGATCATCTTCGGCCAGATGGGCGTGATCAACATGGCGCACGGGGAGTTCATGATCCTCGGCGCCTACGTCACCTATCTGTGCTCGACGTTCTTCCAGTCCTACCTGCCGGGCCTGTTCCCGATCTCCTTCTTCGTGGCGATGGGCCTCGCCTTCCTGGCCTCGGGCGCGCTCGGGATGCTGGTCGAGTGGGGCCTGATCCGCTTCCTCTACAAGCGCCCCCTCGACACCCTGCTCGCCACCTGGGGCCTGTCGCTGATCCTGCAGCAGGCCTACCGCTCGATCTTCGGCGCGCGCGAGGTTGGCGTCGAGCTGCCCGCCTGGCTGATCGGTTCGGTTCAGGTCACCGACACGATCGAGGTGCCGATCAACGGCCTGTTCGTGATGGCCGTCACCCTGCTGATCACCGGCGCGGTGGCGCTGCTGATCTTCCGCTCGCGCTTCGGCCAGCAGATGCGCGCCGTGATGGCCAACCGCGCCATGGCGGGCGCCGTCGGCATCGATACGGACAAGGTCGACCGCACCACCTTCGGCCTCGGCTGCGGCATCGCGGGCGTCGCGGGCTCGGCCTTCACGATGATCGGCTCCACGGGTCCGACCTCGGGCCAGCTCTACATCGTCGACACGTTCCTGATCGTGGTCTTCGGCGGCGCCGCGAGCCTCGTCGGCACCATCGCGTCCGCCTTCTCGATCTCCCAGACCCAGTCCACGCTCGAATTCTTCCTCTCCGGCTCGATGGCCAAGGTGCTCACCCTGCTCGCCGTGGTCGGCATCCTGATGCTGCGGCCGCAGGGCCTCTTCACCCTCAAGGTCCGGCGCTGAGGAGGCCCGCGATGACGAATCCCGTCCAGGCGCTGACGAAATCCGTCACGGTCAACGACAATCCCTTCATGAAGCCGATGGAGTGGCTGAGCCTTCTCCTCCTCGCCGCCGTGATCCTGGTCGTGCTGCCGCTCGCGCTCGACGGGTTCCGGCTCAACCTCGTGGGCAAGTACCTCACCTACGCCTTCGTGGCGCTCGGCCTCGTGATCTGCTGGGGCTATGCCGGCATCCTGTCGCTCGGCCAGGGCGTGTTCTTCGGGCTCGGCGGGTACTGCATGGCGATGTACCTGAAGCTCGAAGCCTCGAGCGTCGAGAACACGAAGATCCAGTCGACGCCGGGGATCCCCGACTTCATGGACTGGAACCAGATCACGGCGCTGCCATGGTTCTGGCAGCCGTTCAAGAGCCTGCCGCTGACGCTCCTCCTGGTGGTCGCGGTGCCGGTGCTGTTCGCGCTTCTGATCTCCTTCGCGATGTTCAAGCGCCGGGTCGGCGGCACCTATTTCGCGATCATCACCCAGGCGATCGCCGCGATCCTGACGATCCTGATCGTCGGCCAGCAGGGCTACACGGGCGGCATCAACGGCATCACGGACCTGCGCACGCTCCACGGCTGGGACATCCGCACCAACCACGCCAAGACCGTGCTGTACTTCGTCAACGGCGGGCTTCTCGTCGCCTGCATCCTGGCGGCGCAGTACGTGAAGCGCTCGAAGCTCGGCCGCATCCTCGTCGCCCTGCGCGACAAGGAGGACCGGGTCCGCTTCTCCGGCTACTCGGTGGCGGGCTTCAAGGTCTTCGCCTTCTGCCTCGCGGCGGCCTTCGCGGCGGTCGGGGGCGCGATGTTCACCCTCCAGGTCGGGTTCATGTCGCCCTCCTTCGTCGGCATCGTGCCCTCGATCGAGATGGTGATCTACACCGCGGTCGGCGGGCGCCTGTCGCTGTTCGGCGCGGTCTGGGGGACGCTGCTGGTCAACTGGGCCAAGACCACCTTCTCCGAGAGCTTCCCCGAACTCTGGCTGTTCGGCCTCGGCGCGCTGTTCATCGGCGTAGTGCTGGCCTTCCCGAACGGGCTCGCCGGCCTCTGGCGCGAGCGGATCGAGCCGCGCCTCACCCGCCGGGTGAAGGCGCTCCGCGCGCCACCGCCCGCGATCGCCCCGCCCCACGGCGCCCCGGCCGCCTGAGGATTCCCCGATGAACGCCGCGCTCCTCGCCTCCCCCGTCATCGGCGCCGCCTCGGCCGCGCCCGACTACCTCCTGGCGGTCGAGGCGCTCACCGTCTCCTTCGACGGGTTCAAGGCGGTCAACGACGTCTCGTTCTACGTCGATCCGGACGAGATCCGGGTGATCATCGGTCCGAACGGGGCCGGCAAGACCACCGTGCTCGACCTGATCTGCGGGCGCACGCGGGCGAGCGCCGGCTCGATCCGCTACAAGGGCCAGGAGCTGACGCGGCTCTCCGAGAGCGCGATCGTCCAGGCGGGCGTGGGCCGCAAGTTCCAGACGCCGTCGATCTACGACGACCTCACGGTGTTCGAGAACCTGGAGATCTCCTATCCGCGCGGGCGCTCGGTGCTGGGCGCGCTGACCTTCCGGCGGGACGCCGCGGTGCGCGAGCGCATCCACGAGATCGCCGAGACGATCTTCCTCAAGGACCACCTCGCGGAGCGCGCCGAGTTCCTGAGCCACGGCCAGAAGCAGTGGCTGGAGATCGGCATGCTGCTGATCCAGGACCCGGAACTCCTGATGCTCGACGAGCCGGTGGCCGGGATGAGCGTGGGCGAGCGTGTGAAGACCGCCGAGCTCCTCAACCAGATCATCCGGGGCCGCTCGGTGCTGGTGATCGAGCACGACATGAAGTTCGTCGAGGACATCGCCCACCGGGTCACCGTGCTGCACCAGGGGCGGGTCCTCTCCGAGGGCTCGATGGAGCGCGTCAAGAACGACCCCAAGGTGATCGAAGTCTATCTCGGCCATTAGAGGAGCCGCAGATGCTGCAGACCGTCCCCGCGCCGCCGCCTCCGGACGTGAGGCCGACCGACCCCGCCATGCTGGCGATCCGCGGGCTCCACGCCGCCTACGGGCAGAGCGAGGTCCTGCACGGTCTCGACATCGCGGTGGCCCCCGGCGAGATCGTCGCGGTGATGGGCCGCAACGGCATGGGCAAGTCCACGCTCATGAAGACCCTGATGGGGATCCTGCCCGCGACCTTCGGCACGATCGCGGTCGACGGCCACGACGTCACAGGGCTCAAGAGCCACGCCCGCGTCGCCCGCGGCCTCGCCTACGTGCCGCAAGGGCGGATGATCTTCTCCACCATGACGGTGCAGGAGAACATCGAGACGGGCCTCACCGTCACGGGCGCGCGGCGGGTGCCCGAGGACCTCTACGCGATGTTCCCGGTGCTCCTCGAGATGAAGGGCCGGCGCGGGGGCAACCTCTCGGGCGGCCAGCAGCAGCAGCTCGCCATCGCGCGGGCGCTCGCGAGCCGGCCGAAGGTACTCCTCCTCGACGAGCCGACGGAGGGCATCCAGCCCTCGATCATCCGCGAGATGGGCCGCACCCTCAAGGCGATCCGCGACGCGCGCGGGCTCTCCATCGTCGTCTCCGAGCAGGTGCTGAGCTTCGCCCTCGACGTGGCCGACCGGGTGCTCGTCATCGAGAACGGCGCGATCGTCCACGAGAGCCCGCGCGCCGACATCGACGAGGCGCAGGTCGCCCGCTTCCTCTCGGTCTGAGAGGGCTGGGCCGGCCGACGGCGAAGTTCGCGCGCGCCCCGCGCGGAAAGGCGTCCGCCCCGGCGGACAGGGAGCTGGAGACGAGAGAACATGCCCGAGACGCTGATCAAGGTCGATCTGAGCCAGTCGGCCTACGACAACGACATGGTGCACAACCGCTGGCACCCGGACATCCCGATGGTCGCCACCGTCAAGCCCGGGGCCGACTTCATCGTCGAGACCTACGACTGGACCGGCGGCTTCATCAAGAACAACGATTCCGCCGACGACGTGCGCGACATCGACCTCTCGATCGTGCATTTCCTCTCGGGTCCGATCGGCGTCGAGGGCGCCGAGCCCGGCGACCTCCTGGTGGTCGACCTCCTCGACATCGGCGCCAAGCCCGAGAGCCAGTGGGGCTTCAACGGCTTCTTCTCGAAGAAGAACGGCGGCGGCTTCCTCACCGAGCACTTCCCGCAGGCCCAGAAGTCGATCTGGGACTTCGAGGGGATGTTCACCAAGTCCCGCCACATCCCGGGCGTGCGCTTCCCCGGCCTGATCCATCCCGGCCTGATCGGCTGCCTGCCCGACCCGAAGCTGCTCGCGACCTGGAACGAGCGCGAGATCGCCTTCGTCAACACCGATCCGGAGCGGGTGCCGGCGCTCGGCACCGTGCCGTTCGGGCCGACCGCCCATATGGGCCGGCTCACGGGCGAGGCGCGGGACAAGGCGGCGGCCGAGGGCGCCCGTACCGTGCCGCCGCGCGAGCACGGCGGCAATTGCGACATCAAGGACCTGTCGCGCGGTTCGAAGATCTACTTCCCGGTCTACGTGCCGGGCGCCGGCCTCTCGATGGGCGACCTCCATTTCAGCCAGGGCGACGGCGAGATCACCTTCTGCGGCGCCATCGAGATGGCGGGCTGGGTCCATCTCAAGGTCGACCTGATCAAGGACGGCATGGCCAAGTACGGGATCAAGAACCCGATCTTCAAGCCGTCGCCGATCACGCCGCAATACGACGACTACCTGATCTTCGAGGGCATCTCGGTCGACGAGTGGGGCAAGCAGCACTACCTCGACGTCCACGTCGCCTACCGGCAGGCCTGCCTCAACGCGATCGAGTACCTGAAGAAGTTCGGCTATTCCGGCGCGCAGGCCTACTCGATCCTCGGCACCGCGCCGGTCCAGGGCCACATCTCGGGCGTGGTCGACATCCCGAACGCCTGCGCGACGCTCTGGATCCCGACGAAGATCTTCGAGTTCGACATCAATCCGAGCGCCGCCGGGCCGACGAAGTTCCTCGACGGCTCGATCCAGATGCCGCTCTCGCCGGATCTCTGATCATGCCGGTCTACGACTACGCCTGCGCAGCCTGCGGCCCGTTCACGGTGATGCGGCCGATGGCCGAGTTCCAGCACCCGCACGACTGCCCCGGATGCGGGGCGGCCTGTCGCCGGGCCTTCCTCACCGCGCCGCGCCTCTCGGGGCTCGATCCGGCGTTGAAGGCCGCCCACGCCACCAACGAGCGCAGCCGCCACGCGCCGCGGCGCTCGGGTGGGCACGGGGCGGGCTGCGGCTGCTGCACGCCGCGGAAGACGGCGTCCCCGCCCGCGGCGGCCAAGAGCTTCCCGAACGCGCGGCCCTGGATGATCAGCCACTGACGCCGCCACCCCCCTCCCGTTCCGCCGCGGAGCGGGAGGAGGCGCGCGGCCATGAGATGGGGAGGAGCGACACCATGATCCACGGAGACATCTCGTCCAGCCAGGACAGCGTCGGCGTCGCCGTCGTGAACTACACGATGCCCCGCCTGCACACGCGGGCCGAGGTCTTGGAGAACGCCCGGGCGATCGGCCGGATGATCGTCGGCATGAAGTCGGGCCTGCCCGGGCTCGACCTCGTGATCTTCCCCGAATACTCGACGCACGGGATCATGTACGACGCCGCGGAGATGTACGAGACCGCCTCGGCCATCCCGGGGGCCGAAACCGAGATCTTCGCCGCCGCCTGCCGGGAGGCTAAGGTCTGGGGCGTGTTCTCGCTGACCGGCGAGCGCCACGAGGAGCACCCCCGCAAGGCGCCCTACAACACCCTGATCCTGATGAACGACCAGGGCGAGATCGTGCAGAAGTATCGCAAGATCATGCCCTGGACGCCGATCGAGGGCTGGTATCCGGGCGATCGGACCTACGTCTCGGACGGTCCCAAGGGACTGAAGGTCAGCCTGATCATCTGCGACGACGGCAACTATCCCGAGATCTGGCGCGACTGCGCCATGCGCGGGGCCGAGCTGATCGTCCGCTGCCAGGGCTACATGTATCCGGCCAAGGAGCAGCAGATCGTCATCTCGAAGGCGATGGCCTTCGCCAACAACACCTACGTGGCGGTGGCCAACGCGGCCGGCTTCGACGGCGTCTACACCTATTTCGGCCATTCGGCGCTGATCGGCTTCGACGGGCGCACGCTCGGCGAGTGCGGCGAGGAGGCGATGGGCATCCAGTACGCGGCCCTGTCGAAGTTCCTGATCCGCGACTTCCGGGCCCATGGCCAGTCCGAGAACCACCTCTTCAAGCTGCTGCACCGCGGCTATACGGGCATGATCAACTCGAAGGAAAATCGGCACGGGATGTCGGATTGCCCTTACGACTTCTACCGGCGCTGGATCGAGGATCCCGACGGCACCCGCGAAGCGGTGCGAGCCATCACCCGTCGGAGCGTCGGCACGGAGGAATGCCCGATCGCGGGCATCCCCTTCATCGGCCAGGGTGAAGCGCCGCCCGACCCCTGATACGGCCCCCGGTCGATCGGTTCGGCCGCGTGCGGCGAACCGCGCCGGGCCCCCTCTCCCATAGGGCAGGGCGATCGCATATGGCGGGCCCCCTTCCTCGGCTCGCACCTGAACCGCACCGCGCCCCCTCTCCCGTGCGGGAGAGGGTTGGGGTGAGGGATG
>NZ_LSIX01001137.1:0-360 GCF_001556475.1 Methylobacterium sp. CCH5-D2
GCGTGGCGCAGGTCATCCCCATCGGGGGCGAGGTGCGCCAGTTCCGGGTCAGCCCAAACCCGGCGGCGATGCGCGCGCTCGGGGTGACGAACGCCCAGCTGGAGACGGCGCTCGCGCAGTTCGGCACCAACGCCGGCGGCGGCTTCACCGACCAGAACGCCCGCGAGTACCTGATCCGGAACATCGGCCGGACCATGAGCCTCGACGACCTGCGCAACCTCGTGGTCGCCACGGTCGCCGACGCCCCGGTCTACCTGCGCCAACTCGCCGAGGTGTCCTTCGCCGCGAAGGTGAAGCGGGGCGATGCCGGCTACATGGCCAAGCCCGCGGTCATCGTCTCGGTCGAGAAGCAGCCCGACG
>NZ_LSIX01001138.1:0-5092 GCF_001556475.1 Methylobacterium sp. CCH5-D2
GGCCTCGGAGGCGCCTCGACGGTGCGGAACAGGCCGTTCACGCCGCTGATCACCTCGAAGGAGCGGCGCGAGAGCTTGCCGAAATTGCTCGCCGCCGGGTTGGTCGGGGCGGTCGGGGCCGCGGCCTGGGCGCCGGGGTTCGGCACCTTCAGGCCGGGAAGGGGCTTGATCTCGATGCCCTGGTGGGCGGGCTCCATCACGTCGTGCCAGGTCTGGGCGGGCAGCGAGCCGCCGGTCATCTTGTTGGTCGAGGTGCTGTCGTCGTTGCCGAACCAGACGGCGCCGACGTAGTTGCCCGAGTAGCCCACGAACCACGCGTCCTTGTAGCCGTTCGTGGTGCCGGTCTTGCCCGCGATCTTCACGCCCTCGATCTGGACGCGCCGGGCCGTGCCCTCCTCGACCACCTTGTTGAGCATGTAGTTCATGCCGGCCACGACCTGCGTCGAGAGCACCTGCTCGGGCTGCTCGTCCGCGTGGCGGTAGATCACCTCGCCGGAGGAGTTCTTCACCTCCATCGCCGCGTAGGGCTTGGCCCGCTTGCCGCCGTTGGCGAAGACCGCGTAGGCCGCCGCCTGATCGATCACCGTGACCTCGGCCGAGCCGATCGGCAGTGAGACCGAGTCGACGAGCGGCGTGGTGATGCCCATGGCATGCGCGGTGTCGATGATCTTCTTGCGGCCCGCCACCGCGGCGCGCGCCTCGTGGTTGATGCCCATGGCCTTGCCGAGCTGGATCGAGACCTGGATCGGGATAGTGTTGATCGATTTCGCCACCGCGAGCCAGAGCGGCTGCCGCCCCGAGTAGGAACGGCCGTAGTTCTGCGGGCACCAGTTGCCGATACAGGTCGGGCGATCGACCACCACGGTCTCGGGCTTGTACTGGCCGGAGGCGAGCGCGGCGGCGTAGACGTAGGGCTTGAACGAGGAGCCGGGCTGGCGCAGCGCGTCGGTGGCGCGGTTGAACTGGCTCTCGCCGTAATCGGCCCCGCCCACCATCGCGCGCAGCGCCCCGTCGGGATCGAGGATGACCATCGCGGCCTCCTCCACGTCGTAGGCGTCGCCCGACTTGCGCAGCACGTTGGCCACCACCTCGTCGGCCCGCTTCTGGATCGCGACGTCGAGGGGCGTCTTCACGGTGAGCACGCGGTCGTTGCGGAACTTGCCCGCGTCGGCCATCTGCTTGATCTCGCCGAAGGCCCAGTCGAGGTAGTAGTCGGCCGTGATGTCGCGGGTGCGGGTCACCGGCGTCGCGGGGTTGCGGAGCGCCGTCTGGATCTGGCCTTCCGTGACGAAGCCCGCCTCCACCATGTTGTGCAGCACGTCGACCGCGCGGGAGCGGGCCGCCGGCAGGTTGACGTGGGGCGCGTACTTCGTCGGCGCCTTGAACAGGCCGGCCAGCATCGCGGCCTCGGCGAGGCTGATGTCCTTCAGGGGCTTGCCGAAATAGTAGTCCGCCGCCGCCACCGCGCCGAAGGTGCCGCCGCCCATATAGGCCCGGTCGAGATAGAGCTTCAGGATCTCGTTCTTGCTGAGGTGGAACTCCAGCCACAGCGCCAGGAAGGCCTCGTTGACCTTGCGCTCGATGGAGCGCTCGTTCGTGAGGAAGAGGTTCTTGGCGAGCTGCTGGGTGATCGACGAGCCGCCCTGCGTGTTGCCGCCGCCGCGCGAGTTGTTGACCAGCGCGCGCAGCGTGCCGATCGGGTCGATGCCCCAGTGCTCGTAGAAGCGCCGGTCCTCGGTCGAGACCAGCGCCTTGATCATGATGTCGGGAAACTCGTCGAGCTTGAGCGAGTCGTCGTGCTTGATGCCGCGCCGCCCGACCTCGGTGCCGTAGCGGTCGAGGAACGTGACCGCGAGGTCCTGCTGCTTCAGCCAGTTCTCGCTGGTCAGGTTGAAGGCGGGCTGGGCCAGCGCCAGCATGCCGAGGAAGCCGACGGTGCCGAGCGTGACACCCTCGCTCGTGAGGTCGAGCGCGACGCGCTTCCAGCCGCGCACCGAGAACCGGTTCATCACGGCCTGGAAGCGCTCGTAGACGATTCCGGTCGATTGACCGCTGTCGTAGAGGCCCGCGTTCACCCACGCATCGAAGCCCAGCGCGGCGCGCTGGAGGCGGGTCCGGATCGCGGTGAGGTTCGGCAGACGCACGACGAGGGATCCGGCTTCGAAGGCACCAGGGACGGCAGTCGGGAGCCCGGCATCCTTACCAAGCCCCACGGCCTTCCGCGAGGCTTGTTCGCGGACAACGTCCGGGAGGCGGATCCGGAGCCCGGCAATCTCCGCTTAACCTTGATCGCCGAATGGGGCGGACCGGTGGCGTCCCGCTCTCCCAGGGCTCCGCCCTGGACCCGCCAGAGGTTTCGGACCTCGGGACGCCCTGACCCGCGCCCCGCCACGCTTGCGTGCGGGCCTGCCTTGCGGCAGACGGAGGCTCCACCCCCGATTGTCGAGAGGCTCCCGATGGGAAGCCCCAGGGCCCCGCGCCGCGGTGCGGCCGTGCCGTCGAACGAGTTCTGGCGCACCAAGTCCCTGGAGGCGATGACCTCCGAGGAGTGGGAGAGCCTGTGCGACGGCTGCGGGCGTTGCTGCCTGATCAAGCTCGAGGACGAGGATACGGGCGAGGTCCACCACACCGATATCGGCTGCACGCTCCTCGACGGGATCGGCTGCCGCTGCCGCGACTACGCCCACCGCCAGAAGCGGGTGCCGGACTGCGTGCGCCTGACGCCGGAGGCAGTGCGCACTATCCCCTGGCTGCCGCCGACCTGCGCCTACCGCCTCGTGCGCGACGGCGAGCCGCTCTTCGACTGGCACCCCCTGGTCTCCGGCCGCGCGGGCAGCGTCCACGAGGCCGGCATCTCGGTGCGCGGGCGGCTGGCCGGCAACGAGGAGGAGTTCCTCGACGAGGAGTACCCGGAGCGCATCGTGGACTGGCCGGGGCTCATGCCGGAGGAGGCGTAGGGCGGACGGCCGGTTCGCCCGCGTCCTCTAACGCCGGCTCCGGTCGAGCAGGCGCCCGCCCGCGAGGCCGTTGAGCCCGATTACCCCGAGCACGGTCGCCCCGTGGACCATGAGGTCGACCGCGGTCGTCTCCAGCGGGTGGAAGGGCGCTAGGAGCGCGGCCGCCGCCGCCGCGACCGCGAGGCCGCCGAGCGCCGCGGTGAGGTTCGGGCGCAAGGGGCAGGCCCGGCGCAGCATCAGCACCAGCAGCACGGAGAGCGGCAGCGACACGCCGAGCAGGAAGATGAAGCAGCCGTGCGGCGCGTGCGGGGCCTCGAGGCCGGGGCCGGCCAGCGCCCGCAGGCAGCCCGGCCCGCTCGCGCCGATCCAGAGGGCGGCGGGCGCCAGCGGCAGCAGGGCCCAGCGCGCCGGACGCCCGGGCACGCTGGTGGCGAAGGCGGCGTAGGCGGCGTAGGCGGCGGAGAGCGCCGTCAGCACCGCGCCGAACAGGACGAGCGGCGCCTCGGCCGGGTGCGGGCCCCGCAGGCCCTCCAGCTCCAACACGGCGAGGAGGCCGAGGCCGAGCGCCAGGACGGCGCCGGCCCAGACGAGGGCGCGCCGGCCCGGGGAGGGCAGGGGACGGACCGGTTCGAGCCGGGCGACGAGGTCGTCGACGAGGCGGTCGTGCGGGCGGAGCTGGATCTCGGACATCGGCTACTCTCCCGGGCGTCCGACGCCCGGGCCGGCGAGGCTGGCGCGCAGGGCCTTGATCGCCCGGTGCAGGTTCACCTTCAGGGCGCCCTTGCTGCGCCCGGTCAGCGCCGCGGCTTCCTCCAGGGAGCGCTCGCGCAGCGCCAGCTCCTCGACGGCCTGCCGCTGTCCGGCGGGCAGCGCCGCCACGGCGCGGGCGAGGTCGGCGGCGCGCTCGCGCGCCTCCAGGCCCTCGCCGGGCGCGGGCCGGGCGTCCGGTTCGGCCTCGTAGGCCGCCGGGTCGTGCACCTCCCGCGGGCGGCGCCCGGCGCGGCGCAGGGCGTCGATCGCCCGGCGCTGCGCGATGGCGCGCAGCCAGGGCAGGAAGGGCCGCGCCGGATCGTAGCTCGCCCGCACCCGGTGCAGGGTGACGAGCGTGTCTTGGACGGCGTCCTCGACGGCCTCGCCGCGCAGGCCCTGTGCCCACACGGCGGCCCGGGCCACCGGCAGGCAGGCCCGCAGGAGGGCGCGGTAGGCCTCCGCGTCGCCCCCTTGCGCCGCGCGCATCGCGGCAGCCAGCCTCTCCTCCAGCGCCATCGCCGCCCCGCCGCGTGCCTGCGGGCGGGATTCTAACGTTCGCGGGCGCAGCGGGAAGAGCGCGTCGGGGCGGGTCTCCGGGGCAAGGATGAGCAGCATGGGCCTGGCCGAGATGACGAGCCGGCACGGGCGGCCGGTCCGCACTCTTCGCGCGCGGGGCGGCGGCGGTTACGGCCCGCTCAGCCCTCGAGATCGAAGCGGGCGACGTCGGCGAGCAGGTCCACGAAGGCCCGCGCGCCGTGGTCAAGGGCCGCGTGGCCCGCCTCGGCGCGCCCGAGCCGCGCATCGCCGATCGCGCCGGAGGGGTGCAGGTCCTGGGCCTTCCAGGCGAAGGCCGCGGGGCGGCCGGCGCTCAGATGCGTGAAATCCCCGCGCATCCGCAGAGCCCGGGAGGGGAAGTCGGCGATCCGGTCGGCGCGCACGAGATCGGGCCGCAGCGCCAGCATCAGGGCGGTCTCGATCCCGCCCGCATGGATGCCGTAGGCGACCTCGTCCGCCGGGAACAGGCCCGGCGGGTAGCCGAAGCGGGCCCAGGCGGTCGTCACCGCGACCATGCCGAGCCGTCCGCGCAGCTCCGCCGCCACGAGGTCGATCAGCGCACTGTTGCCGCCGTGGGAAGTGACGACGACGAGCCGGCGGCAACCGGCCCGGTGCACGCCCGCCCCGACCTCGGTCCAGGCTCGGAGCGCCGTCTCGGCGGAGAGCGTCAGGGTGCCCGGGAAGGCGTCGTGCTCGTCCGACTTGCCGATGGTCTGCACCGGCAGGGTCAGCACGTCGAGATCGTCGGGCGCGAGGGCCGCGACGCGCGCGAGATAACCCTCGGCGATCACCACGTCGGTCGCGAGCGGCAGGTGCGGCCCGTGCTGCTC
>NZ_LSIX01001139.1:0-11366 GCF_001556475.1 Methylobacterium sp. CCH5-D2
TCAGATGTGTATAAGAGACAGCCCCGGAAGCGGGCGCCCTGGGGGGCGACGTAGGTGTTGGCGGCGATCGCGCCGAGATCGCTCGTGCGCGCCAGGGCGTCCAGCAGCGCGCTCAGAGGCAGGGCCACGGGCATCAGGCGCGGCTCCGGCCGGCCTCCGCCGGCTCGACCCGGCTCCGCTGCGCCAGCGCGCCCGCGAGCCGCTCGGCCTCCCGGATCAGCGCCTCCGGGGTCTGCCGGTCCTGCCGGTCCCGGAAGGCGGCCAGATGCTCGGCGGCGGACGCCCGGTCTCCGCGGGCGATCGCGAGGCCCGCCGCGTGGAAATGCGGCACCGCCCAGTTCGGGCGCAGGGCGGCGGCGGCCGCGAAGGCGATCCCGGCCTCGTCATCGGCGCCGCGCAGGTGCAGGCAGACGCCGTGGCCGACCCAGTAATCGGCGCAGCCGCTGTCGAGGGCGCAGAGCGCCCGGAACAGCGGCTCCGCCCGGTCGTGGCGGCCTGCGGCGAACCACGTGTGGGCGCGCCGGTACAGGGCTTCGGCGACGCCCTCGGGCAGGCCGAGCGCCGCCCCGAGCGTCCGTCCCTCCCGGAGCGCCGCGTAGATGCGCGCCCCGTCGAGGCCGAGGGCGGCGGCGGCCTCGGCGAAGAGCGTGCCGAGGAGCGCGCCGTCCTCCGGATCGAGGCCGAACGGCTCCCGGCCGGTCGAAGCTAGGACCGCCACGGCGGGGCTCAGCCGGCCGGGGCCAGGGCGGGCGCGCGGGCCGGATCGGGCAGCGCCTCGAGCAGCCGGCCCGCTTCCTCGACGACCGCGGCATTCCGGGCGGCGCGGCCGAGCGCGACCGCGTCCCGCAGGTCCTCCGAGGCCTCCGCGAGGGCACCGAGCCCGATGCAGGCCCGGCCGGATACGAGATAGCCGCGGGGATCCTGGGGGGCGAGCGCGATGACCGCCGAGGCCGCCTGCAGGGCGAGGTGGAACTCCTCGGCGGCCAGCGCGCAATTCGCCAGGCCGGTCTGGAAGACGGGATTCGTCGGCTCGCACAGGATGAGGCCGGCATAGACGCGCAGGGCATCCGCCGTCGCGCCCCGCTGGAGCAGGTTGCGGGCGACCTCCAGGCCGATCGAGAGGTCCTCGGATTTCAGGCCGAGCGCGTCGCGGATCTGCCCGTCCAGCAGGGCTGCGGCCTCGCTTCCGGGGGCCGGTTGGCTGTGTGCGTCCATCGTCTGTCCTCGCCCCCGGGGAGGCGCTCCCGTCGCCACGTCGTCACAGTCGGAAGATCAGGCTGCCGGCATCCTCCGGAAGCCCGTTGCGGATATCCGGCCCGGCCGCTTCCGCGAGCGTCGGCCCGTGGATCTCGGCCAGGTGGAGCACGTCCTCGATCAGCGCGCGCAGGAGGGGCACGTCGGCCGCGCGGCACGGGCCGGCGGCCTCAGCCCGCACGATGCCGTCCTCGGCGAGCGTCAGGGCCGCCCGGTTGCCGAGCACCAGCCCCAGGCTCTCCCGCAGCATCTGGCGCAGCTGCGCCTCGCGCCGGTGGGGCACGGGCGCGAGCGCACCGACCTCCGCCGCGACCACGACCTGCGTGCCGTCCGGGTTCGGCCGGAGCCGGACCGTCCGCCCGTCGATGCGCAGGCTCGCCGCCTCGGCCGGAGCCGGCGCGGCGAGGCCCAGGCTCGCCCAGAGGGCCGCCGCCACGCCGGCGAAGCTCTCGCGCGCCATGCTCCGCTCAAACCCGCGTGAGGGCGCGCATCTGGTCGGCCTTGGCCTCCTGCAGGTCCTTCAGGAACTGGATGATCGACTTGACCATCTGGTCCAGCGCCTCCTGCGACTCCTTGCGCAGATCGCCCTGGGCCTGCTTCTCCTGCGCGCTGGCGGCCGCTTCCTGGCCCTCGGCGTCCTTCACCTTGCTGGCGGCCTCGGTGCTGGCCTCGTTGTAGCGCGTCATGCCCTGGCCGAGCTGGCCGGCGGTCTGCGAGGTCATGTCGCCGAGCTTGGCGAGGTTCTGCGCACCCTTGCCGACCGTCTGCGAGGCGTCGAGGGCCGTCTGGACCTCGCCGATCTTCATGCCCGAGAACTTGCCGGGCGCACCGGCCGCGGCGCCCGCGCCGCCGGGCACCTGCGGGCCGGCGGCGGTGGCCAGACCCTTGACCTCCTTGAAGGCCGACGCCTGCTTGCCGGCAGCCGAGATCCCGCCCCCGAGGGAGGCCAGGCCGCCCGCGACCTGCAGGGCCGAGCTGACCACCGTCATGATGAGGGACGTGAGGGCGCCGGACGTCAGGGTGGCGGCGGCCTCCCGCATCTTGCCGGCCTGGGCGAGGAGCTCGGTCTTGGCCTGGTCCCGGGCCGCCATCCGGTCGTCGAGCGCGCTCTTGCGCTGCTGGCCGGCCTGCTCGACCATCAGGCGCGCCAGGAGATCGAGCGCGCTGCCGGAATTCGCCAGCGAGGCGAGCATCTGCTGGGCGGCCGCGGCGCTGGCTTGGCTCGCGCCGGGATCCTCCGGCACGGCACCGCGCGGCGTCGAGGCGCCGCTGCTGGCGATCTGCGTGAGCAGCGCGGTGGGGACCGGCGGCAGCGCGCCGGTCGCGGCCGAGGCCGCGCCGGCCTTCGCCGCCGCGGCGGGCGCCGCCTTGCCGGCTCCGTCCGTCGGGTAGGTGGTCTGGAACGGGATGGTCCCGGAGGTTCCGCTGATACCGCTCGACATGGTGTCCTCCCCTCCCGCTCAGGCCCGCAGGCCGACCCGGGCCAGCGTCTGGCCCCGGTCCTGCATCGCCTCGGTGATCGCGTCGAGCATGCCGTCGAAGCGCTCGGCGGCGCCCTTCAGGCGCGCCATGGCCTGGTCGATCGCGTCGTCGAGCGACTGGATCAGCGCCGCCATCGCCTTGCCCTCGGACTGCGTCTTCATCCCCTCGGCCTTCGTCTTGGTGGCGTCGTACTTGAGGCCGCCGACCACGCCGTCGCCGACGCCCGTCATGATGCTGGCCACCGCGCCGGCGATCGAGAGGGCCGACTGGATCGCGGTCGCCGCGCCCTTGATCGCGCCGATGCCGCCCGCGAGGGAGAGGATGGCGGCGACCGAGGAGACCACGATGCGGGAGATCATCTCCGCCTCGGTGGCCTTGCCCATGATCTTCTCCTCGGACCAGTCCGGGTGCCGCGCCTTGAGATCGGCCTTGACGATCTGGCCCATGATCCCGAGCCCGTCCTTGCTCGTCGCCGCGACGACGGCGTCGACGGCCAGGCCGAACATCAGCACGCCCGCCGCCATCAGCGCCGCGCCCGCCAGGACGCCCACGCCCGTCGCGGCCATGAGCGCGCCGGCCGCGAAGGAGACGATCGCCCCGAGGAACTGGAAACCGATCTTGATCTTGTCCCAGATGGACAGGTTCTTCATCTTGTTCTCGGCCTGCTCGATCTTTTTCTGCGCCTCTTCGAGCTTGGCCTTCTTCTCGTCGATCTTGAGTTTCTTCGCGTTGGTATCGGTCTCGATCTTGTTCTTCTCGGTGGCGCTGATCGTATCCTTCATCTTCGTGGTGACCTCGAGCAGCAGCACGTCGAGCTGCGCGCCGGTGACCTTCGGCGTCATCGCGAAGAGGCTCGCGTTCATGGCGCTCATCGTGCTCTGACGCTGCGCCGCCGGCAGCCCGCCCGGGGAGCCGAGGCTGCCGCTGCCCGCCGCCTTCTCGACCGCGGCGCCCGGCTTGACGTCCGTGGGGGCGAGGTATCCCGCCACGCTCTGCCCGATGGATCCGCTCACGCCGCTGGTCATGTCCGTCTCTCCGTCTTCAGCTACGAGGATCGCCCGGTAGCGGGCGCGATGTCGGGGGCGGGGCCCGTTCAGGCCGCGGCGCGCGCGGCGATGGCCGAGAGGAGCGAGTCGGCGTGGGCCTCGACCTGCCCCTGCTCCGGCGTGCCGGCCGCCTGGACCTTGGCGGCCTCCAGGTAGGCCTGCGCCTGGTCCGCCTCGCCGTTGCCGAGGAAGCACTCGCCGAGCCGGAGGTAGCCCTGCGGGTTGGTCGCATCGAGGGCGAGGAATACGAGGTAGAGCCGGCCCGCGGCCCGGTACGCCTCCTGGGTCTGGTAGGTGGCGGCCAGCGCGTAGACCGCCCGCGCGTCGCCGGGCTCCAGCTGGTAGAGCATCGTCAGGGTGTTCTGCGCGCCCGCGACGTCGCCCTGCTGGAGCTGGCGGATCCCCTGGACGAGGAGAGCGTCGCGCTCCGCCTCGGTGATGCCCAGGATGTCGGCGTGCGACAGGCCCTCGCCCATCGCCTCCAGGCGCGCCCGGATCTGCGGCGGCATCCGCTCGGCGTCGAGGAGCGCGCCGAGGGCGGCGCTGCTGCCCGCGTGGATCTCCTTCAGCGCGGCCTCGGATTTCGGCAATCCGTCGAGGATCGAGGGCATCTGTGCGCTCCGTCTGCGTCGATACGGACCGGGATACCCGCTCCCGCGCCCGCCCCTGTGCCGAAGGTGACAGGGGCGGCGATTTTCAGCGCGGCTCGCCGTGGCGCAGATAGACCTCCACGGCGTCCCGCGCGCCCGCGGCGTCGCCGAGCGCGTAGAGGCAGCGCGCCTTGAGGTAGCGGCGCATGCGCTGGCGCTCGTCGAGCCGGTAGCTGCCGAACCGCTCGATCGGGGCGAGGCGGTCGAGTTCCTCCAGCACCGCCAGCGCCGCCGCGAAATCCTCCACGAAGAAGCGCAGCACGGCCCGGGCGAGCAGGATCTCGGCCGAGTCGTCCCCGACGAGATGGAGCGCCTCGGCGAGCACGCCGGCCCGGTCGATCTGGCCCTGCTGGGCGAGCACGAAGACGGTGAGCAGCAGAAAGTCGCGCTGGCGCGCGTCGGGACGCGGCGCCTCTGAGGCCAGCGGCAGGCCGGCGCCGGGCCGGGACGGCAGGGTGCCCATGCGGGGTTCAGGCCTTCAGGAGGGCGGCGAGGGCCGCGCGCACCTCGTCGTCGAGCTCGGCGTCCTCGCCGAGGATCAGGGCGGCCTCCTCGAGGATGCGCCGCCGCTGCCCGAGCGCGCGCCGCGCCGCCTCGGCCATGAGGGCGCCCGCGGCGCGCCGGGTGGCCGACAGGGTCGCGGGTTCGAGCAGCGCCGCGTCGAGGTTGCGCGGCTCGAGGAGTTGCGGCAGCCGCTCGTCGAGCGAGGGCCGGCGCAGCACCGCGTCGAGATGGCCGGGCTTGGGCAGGAAGGTCGGCGAGAGCGCGCCCTCCCGCGGCAGGTGCGCGCCCTCGCCGGGCTCCGCCCGGGTGAAGGATTCGACCCCGATCTCGAAGCTGCGGATCTTCACCGGCCCGCCTCCGCCCTGCCCCGCCTCACGACGTACCCGCGATCTTCTGCACGATCTCGTTCATCTTCGACAGGGCGTTGTTGGCCAAGTCGAAGTTGCGGTCCTTCGCCTTGGTGTCGGAATTGACCTTGTTCATCAGGATCTGGCTCTCCTGGTTGAGCAGGGTCACCCGCTCGGAGAGCTGGTTGGCGTAGGTCGACCACTGGCTCGAGCTCTTTCCGTTGACGTTGTCGGCGCCGCGCACGATGTTGTGTAGCACCTCCACCGGATGTCCCCAGCCGTTCTGGAAGACCGCCACCGCGGCCTTCTGGATCTTCTGTCGCGTCGCATCGCCGTCGTATTTGAGATCCGTCGCATCGTTGTTCGTCTTGCCGTCCTTCTCGGGCGCGATCGACTTGATCGTTTCGCTGACGAGAGACTGGACGATGTTGTACATCTTCAGCACCTCGTTGACCTGGTTGATCTCCTCGGTCTGGATGCGGATGTTGGCCTCGCCGGCCTGGTTGGCGTAGAGCTGGAACAGGTAGATCAGGTTCGGCACGTCCAGGTTCTGCGTCGTGCCCTCGATCTTGCCGGTTCCGGCGAGGCTCTGCCGGGACTGGGCGATCTGCAGCAGGCGCGCCTCCTGCTCCATGAAGACCGTGTAGGAGCGCCTGATCGAGCCGTTGTCCTCCGTGTCGAGGACGACCCGGACGCCGGTGTTGTTGCGGTCGATGCGGCCGTCCGTTTCCGCGATCTTGGCGAAGCAGTTCGCCCGCTCGAAACGGTCGGTGATCAGCTTGATCTGGTCCGTGATCTCGCCCTTGGAGAAGATCGCCCCGGAGGCGATCTTCTGGTTGAGGAGGCCGAGTTCGTCCGTGAAGATCTTGCGGTTGGCCGCGCTCATGAAGTCGTTGCCCTTGAACACCTGGGGCGTTCCACCCGGCACCATGGCGTTGATGTTCGTGATCGCCGCGTTGACGAGATCCGTGACCTCCGTCTTGCTGACCGTGAGGTTGAGCTTGATCCGCAGGCCGGTCGTGGCGTTCGCGAAGATGTCGAGGCCGGCCAGGGTGGTCTGGTCGGCGAGCGGCATCCGGGCGATATCGGCCTTCTGCAGCGTATCGACCGTGTAGAGCTTCGTACCGCCCGCCGCCACGAAGGCGGTGACCGTCTCGCTCGCGGACGTGCCGATCGTGACGGCCTTGCCCCCGTTCTGGCTCGGCTGCAGGTTCTTGCGCACGTACTCGATCTGGATCGCCGTGTGCCAAGCCCCGAATTCCTTCGGGGTCAGCTGGTCGGGGAGCTTGGTGAAGTTGCTCGGCTTGTCGTCCAGGGTCTTGCCCGGCGTCCCGTTCAGGGTCGGGAAGAGGAGTTCGGCATTGTCCGCGTTCGGGGCGCCGCTGAGATCCTTGTCGCTGCCGTAGATGTTCGGCGTGGGGTTTGCCAGCATCAGCATGGCGCCTGTCATGCCGCCGCCGAAGCGAGTGATCGTCGCGATGGCGCCCGGGGTCTGGAGCGCAACCTTCGGGGGCTCGCCCGTGCCGTTGGCCAGGACGTAGGCGACCTGCACCGCCTCGGGCCAGGCGCGGAAGGTGTCGGCGGCGAGCGCCGCCGGCCCCGTGCCGAAGGCGTCGGGCAGCTTCGTGAGGCCGACGGTCTGCGCCTTCGCGTCGAGCGTCGCGACCCGCCGCGTGGTGTCGGCCGGGCCGACCAGGACCGCGGGCGGATCGCCGATGCCGCGGGTCAGGACGTAGTGCCGCTTGGCCGCCGCCGGCCAGTTGCCGAAGCCGTCGGCGGTCAGGGCGGCCGCGGGCTTCTCGATGTCGGCGGGCGCCGTGTCCGTCGCGACCCCCGTCCCGGCCGCGTCCGGCGAGGCGAGGATCCGCGCGCCGTCCGGCGGGCCGATCAGGACGACCGGCGGGGCGCCGACGCCGCGGGCCTCGACGTAGTCGAGCTTCACCGCCGCCGGCCAGTCGCCGAAGGTCGCGGCGGCGAGGTCGGTGGGCGCCGTGTCGGTCGGCGTCAGCGTAACGGCGTTGCCCGCCGCGGCCAGCACGGCCACGGCCTGCCGGCCCTGGTCGGGGCCGATCAGGACCGCCCGGGGCGTGCCGCTGCCGTTGGCCTGCACGTAGTCGGCCTGGGCCTGGGCCGTCCAGCGGGCGAAGACGTCGGTCGCCAGGCTGCTCGGGGCGGGGCCGGCCTGCAGGGCCGCGTAGGCTGACACGTTGAAGCCGGTGAGGCCCGGGCTGCTGACCATGGAAGCGACTCGCTCGGTTGCGGGGCCGGAGGCCGGTGGAGCGCCCTCCGCCGACAGGCGCGGCGGTTCGGCATCGAGGGGTGCGCCGGGGTGAGGCGGCTCAGAGGCGAAGGATCATGCGCCGGGCGCGCGGCGCGGCTACGTCGCCCTCCCCGCCGGGATGCGGATCGGCCCGCATCCCGGCGGATTGCCCGGCGGATTGCCCGGCGAGCCGCTCGGCGCGGCCGAGGAGTTCGGCAAGCCCGGCGAAGAGCGCGTCCGGATCGTCGGCCCGCGCCGGGAGGTCGGCGAGGCACGCCCGGAAGGCCGGGTCCCGGGCGAGGCGCGGATCGCGGACCAGCCGTGCCAGGCCGTCGCGCAGGCCGCCGAGCGCGCGCGCCCGATCGAGGCCCGCGGCATCCGCATCCGCCGGAGGGTGCCGGGCGAGCCAGGCCTCGATCTCGGCCGAGACGGTGCCGGCATCGCCCGGGTCGCCCGCATCGGCCATCGCGGCCCACCGCACCGTGACCGGGCGCCTGCCGGGATAGGTCATCCTCGAACCGTCATGTGCTGCAGCCGCTTGGCGCCGGGCCGTGATCCGGCACGGCGCCGATCCTAGGTGACGACCGCTCCGGGCGTGTCACATTCGATACAGGCCGCGCCGCTGCGCGCGCCTAAGACGGGAGCCGGACCTGCGCGGAGCGCGCCGGCCCACCGATCGTTGCCGTGCCGGCCGGGCGTCCCCCTCCGGAGCGCGAGGGAGGCGAACGCGTGCGCGACGTGCTGACGCTGCCCGAGAGCGGGCTCGGCCGGGCGGCGGAGACCGGTGCGGCGGCCGCCCGGCACGAGACCGTCGCCCTCATCCTGGGGGCCGCCCAGGACGCCGCCGCGGCGGAGGCCGTCGCGGGCGCGGTCGAGCGGCTGCTCGCCCAGCACGGCACGCCCGCGGCCGGCCCGCCCGGGGAAGGGGTGCCCTACGCCCGGGCGGCGCAGGCCGTGGCCGAGGGCCGCCTCTCCGAGGCCCTGACCCTGCTCGCGCCGCTCGCCGCCGAGCCCGACAGCCGCGCCGAAGCGGTGCTCGGCCTGGCGGTCTGCGCGGCGCGCCTGGGCTGTTGCGACGAGGCGCTGATCCTCGCCCGCGAGAGCCGCAGGCTGGCACCGAACCACCCGCGGGCCAGCTGCGTCGCGGGCCTGTGCGAACTGGAACTGGGCAACCGCCGCGCCGCGCAGGGCCATCTCGCCACCGCCGCGCGGCTGGCGCGGCGCGACCCCGCCTTCGGGGAGGACCTGCGCCTGGCGCAGCGCGCGCTCCTCCTCATGCACCTAGCCTGACACCTGGCCTGACACCTGGCCTGACCTTTGGCCCGAGCGGAGACCGCGCCATGTCCGAACCCGCCGCGCTCCTCGAAGCCGACGACGTCCGCCTCCTCGTCGAGATCGGCTTCTCGGCCCTGTCGCGCGGGCTGCTCGCGCCGGCCGAGACGATCTTCGCGGGCGTCGAGGCCGCGCGGCCGGGGTCGGAGGCGGCCGGCATCGGACGCGCCCTCGCCCGCCTGCACGGGGGCGCGGTGGACGAGGCCGTCGGCATCCTGCGCGCCCTGCCGCCCTCCGATGCGGCGCGGGCGTTCCTCGGCCTTGCGGTCTCGCGCACCGGGGACCGCGCCGAGGCCCGCGCGATCCTCGCCGAGGTCGCGCAGAGCGCCCCCGGCACGCCTCCCGCCGCGATGGCGCAGGATCTCCTGGCAGCGCTGGCGTGAGCCGCCGGTTCGGCCGGGCCGCAACAGGACGGGCGCGGCGGCGTCCCGGAGCAATCCCGGGAAAGACTGAAAGTCCCGTTCGGCACATCGCTGATCCACCGAGCGGGGTCGAGAAGCTGCGATCTGCGCAGTTCAACACTTTCTTGGTACTGTCCTGCGATGGTACCACTCGGTGGCGGTCGGAGATTGAGATCAGATGCCCGCGTTGAGCTTGCCCAATCTCGGCGTCGGATCGGGCAGCGCCGCGCTCGGCGAGGGGTTGCGCGAGGCGGGCGGCGTGCAGCGCGCCGCCTTCCAGGACGCGATGACCCGGAAATCTGCCGACCGGCCGACCCTCGACGCGCCCGCGGCTACCGCGCCCGCGACGGCCGCCCAGCCGGTCGCACCGGTTCAGACAGTTCAACCGGTGGGCTTCGAGAATGCCCCGGGTGCGCGCGACCGGGTCCGGCGCAGCCTGGAACTCGACGGCGCGGCCCGCCCCACGGACGGCGACACCATCCTGGGCGGCCTGCAGAAGCTGCGCGGCGCCTTCGACGCCCGGCACGCCCGCGTCGGCGAGATCATGGCCTCCAAGACCGTCGACACCAACGCGCTGCTCGCCATGCAGATGGAGGTCGCGCAGTACACCCTGCTGGTCGACGTCTCGTCGAAGCTCACCGGCAAGAGCACGCAGTCCCTCGACACCCTGATGAAGGGTCAGTGAGCGTCCCGGCCGCACCATGCCCGTTCGACGGATCCTCGCCCGCCGGAGCCTGCGCGGTCTCGCCCTCGGCCTCGGGCTGCTGCTCGCCGGCTGCCAAGCCGAGCTCTACTCGAACCTGAGCGAGATCGAGGCCAACCAGATGCTGGCCGTGCTGATGTCGAACGGCATCCCGGCCCAGAAGGTCGCCAAGGGCAAGGACGGGTTCACGGTGAGCGTGGACGAGCGCGACATGCTGCGCTCGATCGCTCTGCTCAGCGACCGCGGCTTCCCGAAAAGTACCCGCGAATCGATCGGCAAAGTGTTCCAGAAGTCGGGCATCATGTCCTCGCCCTTCGAAGAGCGCGTGCGCTACATCTACGCGCTCGGCGAGGAGGTGGCGCAGACCCTGAGCCAGGTGGACGGCGTCGTGACCGCCCGCGTCCACATCGTCCTGCCGGACACGCCCCAGCTGGGCCAGGCGGTGAAGCCCTCCTCGGCCGCGGTCTTCATCAAGTACCAGCCCGGCGTCGATCTCGACTTCTTCGTCCCACAGATCCGCCGCCTCGTCAGCAGCTCGATCGAGGGGCTCGACTACGCCGCCGTCACCGTCGTGCTCTCCGAGGCCGCGCCGACCAAGTCCGCCATCACGGTGCCGCAGAGCGCGACCGTCGAGGTGCTGCCGGGCCTCAGCGTGCGCGACACCGACACCGCCCGCTTCTGGCAGATCTTCTACGGCGGCCTCGGGCTGATCGGCCTGCTCCTGGCCGGCCTTGCCGCGGGCGCCGTATTCTGGCTGCGCAAGCGCGCCGGGCCGCGCCGCGGGTCGGAGGCCCTGCCGGTGCCGCTGGTCGAGCCGTCGTGATCCCAGCCGCCGCGCTCGACGCCACCCCCATTGGCGATCCCGCGGCCGATCCCGCGGCCGAGGTTCGGGCGCTCGGCCTCGCGGCGCAGATCGCGGCGCGGCTGGTGCGGCCGATCGGCCATTTCGCGCCCGGTGCCTGCCCGCTGCCGCCGCTGGAGCCGGACGCGCTCACGGCCCTCGCCGCCCATCCGGCCTTCGGGGTTCCGGTCCAGCGGGCGGCTTCGCGCGCTCTGGCGCCGGAAGCCGCGGGGATCGACGCGGGCCTGATCCGGCGCCTGCGCGAGGCCGCGGCGACCCGGCTCGTCGCGCTCCTCGTGGTGCAGCCGTTGCCCGTTCTGCACGAGGCCGCGCGGCTGCTGGCCGGCGCCATCCTGCACCGGCGCATCCTCGCCCTGGTGCTGAAGGCCGACCGCGAGCGCCTGCAGGCCGCGCTCGGCCCCGCCGCCTTCCGGGTCGCCACCCAGGAGGCCGCGCTGCTGCACGCGGGCCTCGCCGAGGCAGCCGAGCCCGCCGCGCAGGCGGCCTGCCTCGCGGCGGGAAGCCCGGACGCGACGCGGGGCAGGC
>NZ_LSIX01000113.1:0-3012 GCF_001556475.1 Methylobacterium sp. CCH5-D2
GCCCTGGAGCCGGTCCCGGAACAGGGGGAAGCGCTCGGCGAGCTCGCGCCCGCCGCTCACCCGCAACACCATCTCCCGGGTCAGGGCGTACTCGGCCTCGACCATGCGGAAGATCCGGGCGCGCACGAGCTCGTCGGCGACGAGGCCCGCATAGTCCCGGGCGATGTCGAGATCGACCATCATCAGGGTCTTCTCGACCTCGTCGAGGACGAGGCGGAACACGCGCGACTCCTCGAACAGGCGCTTGAGCTGCGCCTCGCCCTCGGCCCCGCGCACGTCGAGGAAGCTGCGGATCCCTGAGCCCACCCCGTACCAGCCGGTGACGACGTGCCGGTTCTGCGACCACGCGAAGACCCAGGGGATCGCGCGCAGGTCCGAGAGCGAGCGGGCGCCGAAGCGCCGCGCCGGCCGCGAGCCGATGTTGAGCAGCGCGATCTCGTCGAGCGGGCTCGCCGCCTGGAAGTAATCGACCAGGCCCTCCGTCTGCAGCAGGTTGACGTAGGCCGCCCGCGAGGCGCCGGACAGCGCCTCCATGGCGTCGTCCGCGCCGAGCCGGGCGGCCCCGTTGCCGTTGGGCTCGGGCGCCAGCGCGTGCTCGAACACGGAGGCCGCCAGCAATTCCATCTGGTAGGCGGCGGTGCCGCGGTTGGCATACTTGAACGAGACGACCTCGCCCTGCTCGGTGATGCGGAAGCGCCCGTTGATCGAGCCCGGCGGCTGGGCGGCGATGCCCCGGTGGGTCGGCACGCCGCCGCGGCTGACCGAGCCGCCGCGGCCGTGGAAGAAGGCGATCGGCACGCCCGCGTGCTTGCCCAGCACCGTGAGGCGGGCCTGCGCCTTGTAGAGTTCCCAGTTCGAGGCGACGAAGCCGCCGTCCTTGTTCGAGTCCGAGTAGCCGATCATCACCTCCTGCACGCCGCCCTGCCAGCGGGTGGAGCGGCGCACGACCGGGGTCGCCAGCAATTCCTTCATGATGGCGGGCGCCGCGCGCAGGTCGTCGATCGTCTCGAACAGCGGCACGATCGGCAGCGGGCAGATCTCGGTGCCGGCCCCGTCGAGGAAGAGGCCCGCCTCCTTGGCGAGCAGGTAGGCGCCGAGCACGTCCTCGACCGAGCGCGTCATCGACAGGATGAAGCTGCCGAAGGCCTCGCGGTCGAGGGTGTCGCGCATCTCGCCCACCAGCGCGAAGGTGTCGAGGGTCTCCTGGGCGGCGTCGGGCAGGTCGTCGAAGCCGCGCTCCGGATCGCGCGGGCGCGCGAGCTCGCCGAGCAGCCAGTCCCGCCACGCGGGCGAGTCGGGGGCCGGCGGCGGACGGTCGCCGTGCTGCCGGGCCCAGAGCGCCTGCAGCGTCTGCGTGGTGCGGGTGGAGTTCTCGCGGATGTCGAGGCGCACCGTCGAAAAGCGGAAGATCTCGACCATGCGGCGCACCGGGCGCACGAGGTCGGTGGCGAGCCCCGTGCACCGCGCGTCGCAGAGGCCCCGTTCGAGCACGCGCAGGTCGTTGATCAGCCCGTCGGCGCTCGGATAGTCCGGCCCGGCCGGGCGCGCGCCCTCGTTGCGGGCGATCGTCGCCTCGAGCTTGCGCTGCACGCAGGTGAGGAACTGGCGGTAGGGCTCGCCCGGATTGCGGCCCGCGATCGCCCTGGCGTCGCCGCTCTCGGTCAGAGCGTGGGCGAGTTCCCGCCCGAACGCCTCCGGCACCGGCAGCGAGCGCTCGGTGAGCGAGAGCATGCGGGCGAGATGGTTGATGCCGTCGCGGTAGCGCCGCAGCGAGGCCAGCGCGTTGCGCTTCAGGGTCTCGCGGGTGACGCTCGCGGTGACGTAGGGGTTGCCGTCCCGGTCGCCGCCGATCCAGCTGCCGAACTGGAAGAAGGGCGGCACCTCGAAGGTCTCGTCCGGATAGTGGCGCGCCAGCGCCTCCTCCAGCGAGACCATCATCTCGGGCAGCATCTCGAAGATCGACTCGTCGAAGAAGTGCAGGCCCCAGGCGACCTCGCGCTCGACGGTGGGCTTCTCGAGGTGCAGCTCGCCCGTCATCCAGACCAGCTCGATCTGGGCGCGCAGCTCGTTCATCAGGCCGTTGCGCTCGCGCTCGGTCCAGCGCGGCATCTCCAGCTCGCGCAGCACGAGGTAGATGCGCCGGAACTTCTCCAGCACCGTCACGCGCTTGCCCTCGGTCGGGTGCGCCGTGAGCGTCGGGCGGATGCGCAGGTCCTTCAGCAGGGCGTGGATCTGCGGCGCCTTGATGCCGCGGGCGGCCGCCTCGGCCAGGACCTTGGCGAAGGAGCCGCCGAGCGCCTCCCGGCCCTCCAGGCGCTCGATCTGGCGGCGGCGGCGCATGGCCGCGTTCTGCTCGGCGATCGAGATCAGCTGGAACCAGATGCCCTGCACCTGGAGCGCGCGGGCCAGCATCTCGGGCGAGAAGGCGGAGATGTCGGCGGTGCCGTGCAGCACCGATTCCAGCTCCGGCTCGTGCCGGCGCGCCACGTCGAGGAGCGCGTGGAACAGGATGTCGAGCGGCTCCTTCGCCGAGGTGCCGGTGATCACCGGGGGCGCGAAGGCGTTCTCGTCGGCGTGGCCGGGGGGGGCGTGCAGGGTTCGGGTCATGGGGGCCACCTCGGGCAGCGGGTGCGCCGTCTCGCGGACCGCAGATGCGGACCGCCGTGGCGGGGACGAGTGAGGCGCGGGCCCCCTCTCCCGCACGGGAGAGGGGGCCCGTCGTGGTTCCGGCGCGGCGTCAGGCCGCCTTCAGCACCTGCGCCACGGTCGCGCCGAAGGAGCCCGGATCGGGTGCCACGGTGAGCCCGTGGGAGCGCATGATCTCGGCCTTCTCGGCCGCGCTGTCGCCGGTCGCCGAGATGATCGCGCCGGCATGGCCCATGCGGCGGCCCTTCGGGGCGGTGAGGCCCGCCACGAAGCCGATGACGGGCTTCGACATGTTCTCCCGGATCCAGGCGGAGGCCTCGGCCTCCTGGGGACCGCCGATCTCGCCGATCATCAGCACCGCGTGGG
>NZ_LSIX01001140.1:0-1834 GCF_001556475.1 Methylobacterium sp. CCH5-D2
CGCCCGGAGTCCCCGAACGATGCTGCGCCCGACCGCCCTCCTCCTGCTCCTCGCCGCGCCGGCTGCCGCCGCCGAGCCGATCAGCGGCCATCCGACCGTGATCGACGGCGACACGATCGAGCTGCAGGGCCGGCGCATCGACCTCTACGGGATCGACGCACCCGAGGCGGCGCAGGCCTGCGAGACCGCGGTCGGAGCGCCCTACCGCTGCGGCCAGGCCGCGGCGGCGGCTCTGCGCCAGCGGATCGGCCCCCACGCGGTCGCCTGCGAGCCGCAGGGCCCCGCCGCGAAGGAGCGCGTGACGGCGCTCTGCAGCATCGGCGGCGTCGATCTCTCTGCCTGGATGGTCGGGCACGGCCACGCCCTCGCGCTCCGGCAGGCCGCCGAGGGCTACATCCCCCAGGAGCGCAAGGCCTGGGCGACCCGCCGGGGGATCTGGGCCGGCGTGTTCGAGGAGCCGGCGGACTGGCGCCAGGCCCAGCGCCGGGCGAAGGCCCTGGCGAGCGCGCAGGCGGGCGAGTGAGGCGCGCGGCGTAGGCCGCGGCGCTCTCAGAGCGGCGCGCGGCGCGTGTGTGTCCTGGGCTTGACCGCGCGGGTCCTCGCCGCGGAGGCGAGGCGGTGCCGGCTCGCCCGGGCCGGGATCGCCGCGCGCTCGGGCGGCGGACGGTCGTGGATGTCGCCGAAATAGTCGGCGCCGCTCATCCCGAAGGCGCCGCCGGCCACGGGGCCGTCCATCGTCTGCGCCGAGGCGGGCGCGGGCAGGAGGAGCAGGGCGATGAGCAGCGAGCGGTGCATGGCGACAGCATAGCCGCCGCCGGCCGGCCGCGTCGAGCCGGCCTCAGGCCGTGCGGGCCGGGTCGGAGGGGCGGCCGAACAAGGCGCCGAGGGCGTCGGCATCGTCCGCGACCGTGACTGCGCCGGCCGCGTAGAGGGCGCCGGGAACGTGGTAGCCCCAGCCGACCCCGACCGCCGCCGCGCCCGCCGCGACCGCCATGGCCATATCGTAGGAGGTGTCGCCGACCATCACGGTCGCGCCGGCATCGAGCCCGGTCTCGGCCATGGCTTGGAGCAGCATCGCGGGGTCGGGCTTGGAGGGGGCGTCGTCGGCGGTCTGGGTGGTGCTGAACCAGCCCTCCCAGCCCTGGACCTCGAGCAGGTGGTTCACGCCGCGCCGCGACTTGCCGGTGGCGATCCCGAGCAGCACGTCGTCCCGCGCGTGCAGCCGCGCGAGGAGGTCACCCATGCCGGGAAACAGCGGCTCCTCGTAGTTCGGGTCGAGACGCAGGGTCTGGAAGGCGCGCTTGTAGCTCTCGGAGAGGGACTGGACCGGGCCGTCCTCGCCGACCAGCCGACGGAAGGCCTGTGGCAGGGACAGGCCCACGACCGAGAGCGCCTCCGTGCGCCCGGGGGCCTGCATGCCGTGCTCGGCGAAGGCCATGCCCTGCGCGGCCACGATGAGGTGCTGGCTGTCGACGAGCGTGCCGTCGACGTCGAAGACGATGAGCTTCACGGCCGGGCGCGGCTCCGCCTCCTGAGGACCCTCATGGCCGCGGCCCGGGCTGGGCGGCGGCCGGCTGGCGCGGACGCTCGTATCCGAGCCGGCAGCGGATGAGAAAACGGCGGCGCTTGCCGCCGTGCAGGCCGCGCTGGTGCGAGGCCCGGTTGCAGCTCGCGTAGGAGCGGCGTCGGCGCTCGGCCCGGGTACCGCCGGGAGCCGGCCGCGCCTGTCCGGCCTGAGGCGCCTGTGGTTGCGCAGGCGGCTGTGCCTGGGGTTGCGCCTGGGGCGCCTGTTGTGTCTGCGGCGCCGGCCCGCCCTGCGGGGCCTGCGGCGGCT
>NZ_LSIX01001141.1:0-1066 GCF_001556475.1 Methylobacterium sp. CCH5-D2
GTGAAGGCCGAGCTCCTGCCCCAGGACAAGCTCGCCGAGATCGCGGCCCTGAAGGCGGCGGCTCCGGTGGCGATGGTCGGCGACGGCATTAACGACGCGCCGGCGCTCGCCGCCGCCAGCGTCGGCATCGCGATGGGCGGCGGCACCGACGCGGCCCTGGAAACGGCGGACGCGGCGGTGCTGAACGACCGGGTGGGCGACGTGGCGGCGCTGGTCTCCCTCTCTCGGGCGACCCTGGGCAATATCCGCCAGAACGTCGCGATCGCCCTCGGCCTGAAGGCCGTGTTCCTAATGACGACCGTCGCAGGCATCACCGGCCTCTGGCCGGCCATCCTGGCCGACACCGGCGCGACCGTCCTGGTGACGGCCAACGCGCTCCGTCTCCTGAGGGCCTGATGATCTCCCTGTCAGGGTGGGCCGGCCGGGCGGCGACCGTGGCCGGGGTGGCGGGGGCCGCCGCGGCCATAGACCTCGTCGCCAAGGCGGTGGCCGAGGCGTGGCTGGAGGAAGGCGCCGTCAGGGGCGCACTGCCCTTCGTCGACCTGAGCCTGTCATTCAACTACGGCATCAGCTTCAGCCTGTTCCCGGCGCACGACCCGTCCTCCCTGGCACTGCTCCTCGCCATCCAGGGCACGCTCACCTGCCTCGTGGCCGGCTGGGCCCTGGCCGCGGGCGGCGGGCTCGAACGCCTCGGGCTCGCCGCGATAGCGGGCGGGGCCGCCGGCAACTTCGTCGACCGGCTCATGGACGGCGTCGTCACGGACTACCTCGACCTGCACACCGGCGGCATCCGCTGGTTCACCTTCAATTTGGCGGACGTCTGGATCTCGACAGGCGTGGTGCTGCTGCTCCTCGACGGACTTCCCCTGCGGCGGAGGCATCGCAGCGCCGGGGATCCGATCCCGTAAGCGGCCCGCTTCCGCCGAACCGCAGCCACGGCAACCTGTCATCAACCCTTCGAGCCCAGGCTCGGAGGCCGACCTCGGCGAGGCCGACATGCTGAAGACGACAACGCTCGGTCTGGCCCTCCTCCTGGCGCTGTCCGCCTGCCAGGACGGCCAGTACG
>NZ_LSIX01001142.1:0-6518 GCF_001556475.1 Methylobacterium sp. CCH5-D2
GGATCGGGCCGGCCGGACCCGCCGCCGGAATGTCCGCGACCGACGCCATCTCGACCGCGGGGCCGCCGAAATGCCGGCTCTGGCGCCGGTACATCGCGCGGGCCTCGGAGACCGCCAGCGCGCTCATCGGCGGGGTGCGCCGCCGCGCGATGCGCTCGAGGAAAGCCGCAGCCTCCGGGTCCAGATCCACCGCACGCTCCCCCGCATCACCGATCCGTGTCACGCCGCCGGGCTCGACTTCCGCCGCGGGCGCGCCGATGACGGCACCGATCCCCATGGCGGAGTCCGACCATGCTGCTCTACGAGCACCCGCTCTCGTCCTACGCGCAGAAGGTGAAGATCGCGCTGCGGGAGAAGGGCCTGGACTTCACCGCGGAACGCCCCGCGGATTTCGGCACGGGGCACCGCGGCGGGCCCCTCGGGCAGGCCAACCCACGGGCCGAGGTCCCGGTCCTCATCGACGGGGACGTCACGCTCTTCGAATCGACCGTGATCCTCGAATACATCGAGGAACGCTGGCCGGAGCCGCCGCTGCTGCCGCGCGCGCCCGCCGCCCGCGCCCGGGCGCGCCTGACCGAGGAGGTCTGCGACACGCAGTACGAGGCCGTGAACTGGGGCTTCGGCGAGGTGCTCTGGTTCCGCCGCGCCACCGGGGACCTCGCCGGCCGGCTGAAGGCGCGGGCCGCCCGCCAGACCGCGGAGCTTCAGGCCTGGCTGACGGAGCGGCTCGGCGAGGCGGACTGGTTCGGCGGCGCGCGTTTCGGCTGGGCCGACGCCGCTGCGGCCCCGATGGTCAACCGCTCGGTCCATTACGGCCTCGGGCCGGACGCGGGCAGCCCGCTCGCGCGCTGGCACGCGCGCCTGTGCGAACGCCCCGCCGTCGCCGCGACCTTCGCGGAGTTCGACGCCGCCGCCGCGCAGATGGCGGCGGCCTCGGAGCACTACACGACGGGCGGGCGCCGCCGGGCGTACCGCGACCACCGGCTCGAATGGATGGTCAGGTCCGGCGGCGTCGCGGTGGTGCTGGCGGGTCTGCGCGAGGACAACATCCGCTTCTCCTGGCCGCACGGCGAATAGAGCGCTCTCAGCGCCGAAGTGGACGCCGGTCCGGCGCATGAGAGCGCGTCGGGACGAGAGGTCGGAGCCGTTCCCGAGCGTAACGCGATCGGGAGCGGCTCTAGGGGCGTCCCGGCGGGCGGCGCCGGCGACGTTCGCGGCATCGCGACGCCCACCCCGCCGCGGAACGCCCGGCGGCGCGCCCGGTTGGCCCTCCAAATCATCCGGAGCGACCGATGACCGACAGCAACCCGCTGACCAAGTACCCGCGCCCGCCCTTCGAGGGCCAGCCGCAGAGCTTCCCCGGCAAGACCGGCCGGATGGCGCCGGAGCCGGACCACGGCGAGGAGAGCTACCGGGGTTCGGGCAAGCTCGCCGGCAAGGCTGCGCTGATCACCGGCGGCGATTCGGGCATCGGCCGGGCGGTCGCCATCGCGTACGCGCGCGAGGGGGCCGACGTCGCCCTGTCCTACCTGCCCGAGGAGCAGGCGGACGCCGAGGCGGTCGGCGCCTGGATCGAGCGGGCCGGACGGCGCGCCCTGCTGCTGCCGGGCGACCTCAAGGACGCGGCCTACGCCCGCGAGATCGTGTCCCGCACCGCCGAGACGTTCGGCCGCCTCGACGTGGTGGTAAACAACGGCGCCTTCCAGCAGCCGAACCAGGATCTCGACGGGATCGAGGACGCGGTGTTCGAGGACCATTTCCGCACGAACGTCTTCGGGGCCTTCTACGTGACCAAGGCGGCAGCCGGCCATCTGAAGCCCGGCGCCTCGGTGATCTTCACCTCGTCGGTCAACTCGAAGCACCCGATGCCATCGCTGCTCGCCTACAGCGCCACCAAGGGCGCGCTGAGCAACCTCGTGCTCAGCCTCGCGCAGCTCCTGGCCCCGAAGGGCGTCCGGGTGAACGGCGTGCTGCCGGGCCCGATCTGGACGCCGTTCATCCCCTCGGGGATGGAGGAGGATTCCGTGAAGAATTTCGGCAGCCAGGTCCCGTTCGGTCGCCCCGGGCAGCCGGCCGAACTCGCCTCGGCCTACGTGATGCTCGCGGCGGACGAGAGCAGCTACACCTCGGGCGCCCTCGTCACGGTCGCGGGCGCGATGCCCGTGCTCTGAGCGGCCCGGCCGGACGGCCAGGACCCGCCCGGCGCGGGCGGGAGAGGCTCGTCCGGCCCCCCAATACCTGACGCGCGCCCGGATCTGCAGCATCCATATGCAACCTTGGCGCGAATGTAGAGAAAAATCCCTCCCAGGTTCCGGATCTGCCCGGATCGACTGTCCGGATCCGGGCGGCGAGAGCGATTCATTAAGCCTAATCCCGGATGAATGGCGGTCACGTTCGCGGACCGGCGCCCGCCGGGTCCCGAGCGGTCTTCAGGCTTCGCGCCATGGGACGAGGGATGTCGGGTCGCACCATCACAGCACGGACCGGTGAGCGCGCGCTGCTCGTCGTCCTCGCCGCGGCCCTCCACGGCGCGCCCGCGCAGGCCCAGACCCTCGATCAGGCCGCCGCTGCGGCGCTGGAGAACAGCTTCGTCCTGCGCGCCGACCGGGCGCGGCAGGAGGGCGCGGAGGCGCGCGAGCGCGGCGCGCTCGACGCCTTCATGCCGACGGTGTCGCTCCTCGGCGACAAGCCGCTCTCCAGCCGCTTCACCTACGGCCCGCGCATCGAGCCGACCCAGATCGGCATCGATTCGACGCCCCGCGCGGCCCCCCGCCAGTACGGCATCACCGCCGACCTGCCCCTGTTCGACGGCTTCGGGCGCCTGCACACCCTGCGCTCGGCCGAGGCGCTGACCGATGCCGGCCGCTTCATCACCCTCGGCCAGCGCCAGCAGGTGCTGCTCGACACGGCGGTCGCCTACATCACGGTGCTGCGCGACGTCCGGATCCTCGCCGCCCGCGAGGCGCAGATCGGCGCGATCCTGCGCATCCGCGACGCGACCGCGCGGCAGTTCGAGGTCAACGACGCGACCCGCACCGACGTGGCGCTGACCGAGTCCCGCGTGCAGGCGGCCGAGGCCGCCCGCGACCGGGCCCAGGCGGAACTGGCCGCCGCCCGCCTCGGCTTCAAGCGCGTCACGCAGATCGAGCCCGAGCGGATGGTGCCGCCGCGCTTCCCCGACCGGCTGCCGCGCGACGAGCTGGCCTATGCCGAACTGGTGCGCGCGGCCAATCCGGGGCTCGCCGCCGCCCGCCTCGACGCGAAGTCGGCCGCCTTCCAGGCGAGCGCGACGGTGGGCGCGGTGCTGCCGCAGGTGAACCTCCAGGTCAGCCACGGCTCGACCTTCGGCTACAGCCCCACCCTCGACCGCATCACCGACACCACCGCCCGGGTGATCGCGCGCGTGCCCCTCTACCAGCCCGGCGCCTTCCCGAGGATCGCCGAGGCATCGGCGCTCGCGCGCCAGCGCGGCTACGAGGTGCAGGACCAGGAGCTGGCGACGCTGACCGCGGCCCGCACCGCCTTCGCCCGGCGGGTGGCGGTGACCGATCAGGTCCGGCGCCTGACCGAGCGTGTCACCTTCCTGCGGGCGACGATCCGGGGCTTCGAGGTGGAGCGCGGCGCGGGTTTCCGCACCGTTCTGGACGAGCTGAACCTGCGGGCGGAACTCGCCGACGCGGAGGTCGCGACCGCGATCGTGACGACCGAGCGCGACGCGCTGAGCCTGCAGCTCTCGGCCGCCGCGAACCTCCTCGACGTCGGCCAGAGCGTGCCGGCGGACCGCCGCTTCGAGACGCTCGCCGCCGTGCGCGACCCGCTGACGACCGCCGCGCTGCGTCGCGGCGGCGAGGCCGGCCCGGTGAGGCGCGCCGCCCGCGCCGGGGGCGCCCGGCCGGAACCGGGTGTGCCCGCCCTGCGCGGCTCGATCGGCGAGCCGGCCCCGGCCCGCTTCGGCCTCGCCTCCCACGGGCGCACCGGATGGGTGGTGCTGACCCGGTGATACCGTGTCCGGTCGAAGCGTTCGGTTCGACGCGTCGTCTCGGGAGGAAGCGCGGGTCCCCTCTCCCGTAGGGGAGAGGGGGCGCGGCGCGCGTTCACCCCGACCAGCCGAACCGATCGACCGGGGGCCGTCTCACGCCCGCGCCGGGATCCTGCGCCCCGCGCCCGGCGCCCAGTCGTCCTCGACGAGGCGGCCGCCCTCGATGCGCAGGACGCGATCGACCTGATCGAGCATGCGCTCGCTGTGGGTGATGAAGACCTTGGCGGCCCGGACCCGCTTCAGGCTCTCGACGAGCGCCGCCTCGGTGGTCGGGTCGAGGTTGGCCGTGACCTCGTCGAGGAGCAGCAGGCGCGGGCGGCGGCAGAGCGCGCGGGCGAGGAGCAGCCGGCGGCGCTGGCCGGTCGAGAGCAGGCCGCCCTCTTCCGAGACCTGGGTGGCGTAGCCCTGCGGCAGGCGCTCGATCTCGTCGCGCAGACCGACGCAGACGAGCGCCGCCTCCATCTCGGCCCGCGAGACGGCCGGGTCGAACAGCGCGAGGTTGTCGGCGACCGTGCCGGCGAACAGGCCGTCGTCGGCGAAGACCACGCCGAGGTTGCTGCGGTACTCGCGCTTGCCGAACTGGGCGAGCGGGCTGCCGTCCACCATGACGCGGCCTTCCGCCGGCTCGTGCAGGCTCGCCAGGATCTTCATCAGCGAGGACTTGCCCGAGCCCGACACGCCGACGATCGCCACGGTCTCGTGCGCGCCGAGATCGATGCTCAGGTTCACCGCGCGCAGGATCGGTTCGTCGGCCCGACCGAACTGCACCGTCACGTCCTCCAGGCGGACCTCGCGGTTGAGCGTCCGGTGGAAGGTCGCGTCCTGCAGGCCCGCCTCCGGCTCCTGGCCGAGCACGTCGTCGAGGCGCTGGAAGTGCACCCGCATCGCCGAGAGGTGCATCAGGTTGCTGGTGAGCAGGTTGACGCGCGCGAAGAACTCGGAGCGCAGGGCGAAGAAGGCGTAGAGCGTGCCGATCGTCAGCGTGTTCGCGATCACGCCGACGATGCCCATGTAGAGGGTCGCGACCGTGCTCAGCACGATGACGACGTGCATGAACAGTTCGGCGTCGATCTCGGCCTTGCGCGCCCGGAAGTCGAGGTTGGCGAAGCGCGAGAAGCTCTCGAACCAGCGCATCGCGAAGCGTTCGGTGCCGTTATGCGCCTTCAGGCTGTCGACCCGGCGCAGGCCGTCGAGGAGGCGGGCCCGCTCCTCCGAGCGCGCCTCCAGCGAGCCGAAGGTCGCCTGGTTGAGCTTCGGGAAGGTGAGGAAGCGCATCCCGATCACCGCGACCAGGGTGAGCATGGTCACCACCGCCATGGCGGGCGCGTAGTAGAGCATCAGCCCGATGATCAGGATCGAGGTGGCGCTGTCGGCAAACGCCGTGACGAGGCCGCCGACGAGGAACGCCTTGACGTGCTCGATCGAGTCGACCCGGGCCACGAAGTCGCCGGGGTGGCGCAGCTCGAAGTAGTTCAGCGGCAGCCGGAAGGCGTGGCCGACGACGTTGCGGGTGAACTGGAGCTGGAGCAGCGTCGAGGCCCTGAGCGTCACGTAGTCCCGCAGCCAGCGCCCGATCGCCTCGAAGCCCATCAGCAGGACGAGGCCGATCGCCAGCACGTGGAGCAGGTCGAGATCGACCTGCGGGATCACCACGTCGAGGGCGATCTGCAGGAGGACCGGCATGGCGAGGCCGAGGAGCGCGATCGCCACCGTGACGAGGCTGATCTGCCAGACCGTGCTGCCGAGCCCGCTCGTCGCGCGGAACACCGCGCGGAAGGTCAGCTTCTTCTCGGCGCGGACCCGTTCGAGGTCCATCCGGGGCGCGAATTCCAGCACCACGCCCGAGAACAGCTGCTCCATGTCGGCGCGCTCGTAGAGGCGCGGGCCGAATTCCGGGTCGTGCACCCGGTAGCGCCCGCCCCGGACCGATTCGAGCACCACGAAGTGGTTGCCCTTCCAGTGCAGGATCGCGGGCAGCTGGACGCCCTTCAGCTCGTCGATGTTCGTGAGCGCGTAGCCGCCGGCATCCAGGCCCAGCGTGTCGGCGAGCTCCACGATGTCGGCGAGCGACATGCCGGTGCGGGAGAGGGGAAAGAGCGCGCGCAGGTAGGCGAGGTCGATGTCGTGCCGGTGGTAGTTCGCCACCATGGCGAGGCAGGTCAGCCCGCACTCGTTGGCCTCGCTCTGGACCAGCGAGCGCACGCGCCGCCGTCCGGGGCCCAAGCCCTTCAGCCACTCGCTCATCCGAGCCTCGTTCCGGTTCCTGGCAGGTGGTGAGGGGTCAGCCGCGGCCGCGCATGGCGCGGATCGGGTCCAGCATCCAGTCGATCAGCCGCCGCTTCTCGACCACGATGTCGGCCGACAGCGTCGAGCCGACGCGGATCGGCTCGTCCACGCCGTAGGCCCGGATCGTGCGCGCGTCGGGCCGCACGTCGATCCGGTAGGTCGATTGGCGGGTGAGCGAGGTCGGGTCGAACAC
>NZ_LSIX01001143.1:0-6093 GCF_001556475.1 Methylobacterium sp. CCH5-D2
TCGCCATCCTGACCAACGGGCGCGGCGTCGGCGAGCGTCCCGCCGCGCTCGGCCAATCGGTCCGCGGCGAGCTCGCCGACGCCGCGCCCGTTGGTCAGGATGGCGAGCCGCCGGCCCGGGAAGGGCCGCTGGCGCCCGAGCGTCTCGACCGCCGAGAACATCTCGTCGAGGTCCTGCACGGCGAGCAGGCCCGCCCGGCGGAAGGCGGCGGCGTAGACGGCGTCGGGCTTGGCGAGCGCGCCCGTATGGGTCTCCGGGGCGTGGCCGCCGGAAGCGGTGCGGTCGGGCCGGTGGCGCCCGCTGCGGAGCACCACCACGGGCTTCGAGCGCGCCGCCGCGCGGGCGGCCGACATGAAGCGGCGGGCGTTGTCGATCTGGTCGAGGCAGAGCAGGATCGCCCGGGTGCGGTAGTCGCCAGCGAAATGGTCGAGGCAGTCGGCGACGTCCACGTCGCAGGCGCTGCCGAGCGCCAGCGCCGCCGAGAGGCCGATCCCGTGCCGGCTCGCCCACGCGACGATCGCGGCCGCGACCGTGCCCGAGGTGGAGACCAGCGCGAGGTCGCCCGCCTGCGGCATGTGGGCGAACAGGCTGACGTTGAGGCGGGCGGAGGGCACCACCAGCCCGGCGCTGTCGGGCCCGAGCAGGCGCAGGCCGTGGGCGCGGGCGATGGCCCGCGCGCGCGGGCCCGGATCGTCCGGGCCGGTGCCGAGATGCGCGGTGAGGATCGCGGCGGCGCGGGCCCCGATCCGGCCCGCATCCGCGACGATGTCCGGCACGGCGGCGGGGGGCGCGGCGATCACCACGAGGTCGGGCGCCTCGGCGAGGTCCGAGACCTGGGCGACGCACGGGTAGCCCGCCACACTCGCGTGGCTCGGGTTGACCGGTAGGACGCGGCCCGGAAAGCCGGCCGCCCGCAGGTTCTCCAGCACGGCGCGGCCGAGCGAACCCTCGCGCTCGCCCGCGCCCACCAGGGCGACGGTGCGCGGGTTCAGCAAGGCGTCGAACCGGTAGGTGCTCAAGGCCGCCGCTCCCGTCCGCGGGCCGAAACCCGCTTCCCGTGCCACCCGGACCGCGCACGCAACGCCGCCGAGGCCCTGTCCGTCGTCGCCCGCTCCGGCGGCCGGTCCGGTGGCCGCCCCGGCGCCCAATCCCCGTCATCGCCGGCACCGCCGGGTCTGTCGACGCCGGGTCCGTCGGCCCTGGGTGTTCGGCGCAGGGTTTCGGCCCGGGGATTTTGGCCGAGGTGGCGTTTCGCGTGCTGCACTTAGCCCATCGTTGCCCCCGATGCACGCCCGGTCCGCCGCCCGGAGCCGCAAGTGCCGGTGCGACACGGCGTCTGGTCCTGCCGTTCCTGCAACAACCGGGGTGTCTCTAGAGTACGGCCCAATTTTACCGGTTGCTTTGAAAGAGCCGAAACCATAGTACCCCGCGCCGGACAACCTTGAATGTGCCGCCGCTCTCGCGATCGCCGGCCGGCCGAGAGGCGAAGCGAGTGTTGTCTTCGAGGGGGAGGAACAGGTGATGCGGACCGATAACGGTGTTGAGCCGGATTACGTCGTCATTACGACAGATATCGTCTCGGCATTCATCAGCAGAAACGCAGTCTCCCCGGACGAGCTGGCCGCCCTGATCGGCACGGTCCACGCAACTCTGAATCAACTCGCGCGCCCCCCGGAGGCCGAGGCCGCGCCGGCCCGCGCGCCGGCCGTGCCGGTCAGCCGCTCGATCCGGCCCGATTACCTGATCTGCCTCGAGGACGGGAAGACGTTCAAATCCCTGAAGCGGCACCTGCGCGCGCGCTACAACCTCACGCCGGAGCAGTATCGGGAGCGCTGGAACCTCTCGCCCGACTATCCCATGGTGGCGCCGAACTACGCCGCCGCCCGCTCGGACCTCGCCCGCGCGATGGGGCTCGGCCAGCAGCGCCGCAAGGGACGGGACGCGGGCGGCGAGGCGTAGAGCCGGCGCGATCCACAGGGATCGCGGGCCTCCGCGCCGCCGGGCCGCGCCCGTTAGAGATCGGGCAAGGCCCGGCTGCGATGACCGGCCGGTCACGCGGTCACGCCCGGTCTCCTCGCGAGGGTTTCATGTCCGGCCAGCCCAGCCTCGTCGCCCGCCTGTTCTGGACGAGCGTGGCGGGCCTCGGCCTCGGCCTCGTCTACGGCCCGCCCGCCCTCGGCGCGACCGTGGCGGGGCTCTGCCTCGTCCTGCTGCGCCATCTCGGACGGCCGGGTCGCTTCCGGGCCCGCGTGCGCCGGATCGCGCGCCGGCACGCCGGAACGCTAGCGCTGCGCCGGCGCCAGGAATGCTTCGTGGACGCCTACGGCAACGAGATCCGCGACGGCTGGCTGCGCGAGTGCGACTACTTCCTCGACCGCACGGTCCTGCCGCAACTGGAGGCGCGCTTTCCGGACTACGTGGTGACGCGCCGACCCGAGGCGTTGGCGATCGTCGAGGCGGTGGCGGAGGCCGCCGACCTCCCCGAGGCCGACGAGGCCCCGGAGGACGGGATCGGCTACGAGCAATTCTGCCTGGGAAGGCTGAAGGCGGCGGGCTGGCGCGCCCACCCGACTCCCGCGAGCGGCGACCAGGGCGCCGACATCGTGGCGACGCGCGGGCGCACCCGCCTCGTCGTGCAGTGCAAGCGCTACGGCAAGCCGGTCGGCAACGCCGCGGTGCAGGAGGCGGCTGCCGCCCGCCGCTACTGGGAGGCGCAGGCGGCGGCCGTGGTCTCGAACGCGGGCTTCACCCCCGCCGCCCGCAAGCTCGCCGCCGCCACGGGCGTCGTGCTCCTGCACCACGACGCGCTGGGGACGCTGGCGGACGAGGATCTGCTGGTGGAGGCGTGAGGCGCGACGCTCTCCCTCCCCCCGCAGAAGCAGGGCTGTCGCATAGGGCAGCTTGCGCTTCGTTCCGAGACGATGCGTTAGACCGAACCCATCAACCGGAAACGGTATCAATCCGTCTCACCGTCGAGCCCGAGCCAGTGGCGCCCGTCGCGGGCGAGCAGCGCGTCCGCCTCCTCCGGGCCGTCGCTGCCGACGGGATAGAACGCGACGTCGGCCTGCGGCCAGCCCTTCAGCAGCGGATCGACCGCCGCCCAGCCCGCCTCGATGTTGTCGGCGCGCTGGAACAGGGTCGCGTCGCCGGTCATGCAGTCGTAGAGCAGCGTCTCGTAGCCGACATTCGGCTGGTTCGCGAAGAAGTCGGCGTAGCGGAAACTGGTCCGCACCCGGCCGATGCGCATCTTCGGGCCCGGCACCTTCACGTTGAGCTCGGTCGTCGCGCCGTGCTGCGGGTCGATGGTGATGCGCATCACGTTCGGCGTCAGCGGATCGACGCCGTGGCCCTCGAACAGCCGGAAGGGCGCGGGCTTGAACAGCACCGCGATCTCGGTGCGCCGGCTCGCCATGCGCTTGCCGGTGCGCAGGTAGAACGGCACCCCGGCCCAGCGCCAGTTGTCGATCGTGAGCTTCAGCGCGACGTAGGTCTCGGTCGTGGAATCGCGCGCCACGTTGTGCTCGTCGCGGTAGCCCGGGAGATCCTGCCCGTCGAGCCGCCCGGCCGTGTACTGGCCGCGCACCGCGTCGTCCGGGGTGACCGGCCGGACGGCCTCCTCCAGCTTCGCCTTCTCGTTGCGCACGGCCTCCGCGCCGAAGGAGTTCGGCGGCTCCATCGCCACCATGCAGAGCAGCTGGAACAGGTGGTTGGGCACCATGTCGCGCAGCGCGCCCGTGGGTTCGTAGAATCCGCCGCGCTCCTCGACGCCCACCGTCTCGGCGGCGGTGATCTGCACGCTGTCCACGTACTCGCGCCGCCAGACCGGCTCCAGCATGCCGTTGGCGAAGCGCATCGCCAGGATCGACTGCACCGTCTCCTTACCCAGGAAGTGGTCGATCCGGTAGAACTGGCTCTCGTCGGCGCATTTCAGGATGCGAGCGTTGAGCGCCTTCGCCGATTCGAGGTCCTGGCCGAAGGGCTTCTCGATCACCACGCGCCGGAAGGCGTCCTCGGTCTGCTTCAGCAGGCCGGCCTTCCCCAAACCCTCCACCACGGTTCCGAAGAAGCGGGCCGCGACCGCGAGATAGAACACCGCGTTGCCCGAGACCCGCTCGCCGAGCGCCGCGAACAGGGCCGGGTCCTCGAAGTCGCCCTTGAGGAAGTGGATGCGCTCGCGCACGAAGCCCCAGCTCTGCGGGTCGATGCGGTCGGTGTGGAACTCCGAATCCGGGTCCTTGGCGAACGCTTCCAGCGCCTCGGAGAGCGCCGCGCGCAGGCCTTCGTCGGTGTTGTCGTTGTGATCGACGCCGAGGATCCTGAAGTCCCGGTCGAGCAGGCCGCCGCCCGCGAGGTTGTAGAGCGAGGGCATCAGGAGGCGCTTGGTCAGGTCCCCCATCGCGCCGAAGATCACCAGCGTGCAGGGCGGCGCCGGCGCGACGCCGCAGGCGGCATCGTCCTTCAGTTCGGCCTCGTTCTCGGGTTCGGGCATGGTCGGGCTCCCGCACGCGCCGCGGCGCAGCAAACTGCACCGTCAACAAGGCCCGGGTGCGGGCGTTCCGCCTACTCCTCCACCCGCACCGCCGGGCTCAGGTCGATCGGCAGGCGCGCACCCTTCAGCTCGGCGTCGCCGGGCAGGCTGCGCGCGTCCCAGCCGCCGCCGAGCGCGCGCACGAGGGTGATCGCCGTGGTGAAGCGGTTGAGCCGGATCTGCAGCGCGGCGACCTCGTTCGTGAGCTGCAGGTTCTGGGCGGTCACGACCGTGGTGAAGTTCTGGGTGCCGGCCCGGTACTCGTTGAGCGTGATCTCGACGGCGCGCCGGGCCGATGTCACGGCCTCGTCCTGCGCGGCCTGCTGGCGGGCGAGGATGCGCACGCCGGCCAACCCGTTCTCGACCTCCGCGAAGGCCGCGAGCACGATTTGGCGGTAGTTGGCGACCGCGCCGTCGTAGCCGGCGCGTGTTGCCTGGAGCGCGGCCGAGCGGGCGCCGCCGTCGAACAGCACCTCGGTGCCGGCGGCCGAGACCGACCACACCTGGTTCGCCGCCGACAGGAGCCCGTTGCGGGTCAGGCCCGAGATGCCGCCCGAGGCCGAGAGCGTCACGGTCGGGTAGAAGGCCGCGACCGCCACGCCGATCTGCTCGCTCTGCGACTGCACGAGGCGCTCGGCCTGCGCGACGTCGGGACGGCGTTCCAAGAGGTCGGAGGGGATGCCGACCGGCACCGCGGGCGGGCGGTTCGGCAGGAGTGCGACCGGCAGCGTCAGTTCCGAGGGCGGGCGCCCGATCAGCGTGGCGATGGCGTGCTCGAAGGTCGCGCGGGTGAGGGCTACCGCCACCGCGGCGGCCTGGGTGGTCTGGACCTGCGTCTGCGCGGTGATCACGTCGGAACGGGCGGCGACGCCCGCGTTGTACTGGTTCTCGGTGATCTGGAGCGTGCGCTTGAAGTTCTCGACGTTCTCGTTGAGCAGCTTCTGGAGCGAGTCGGCGTAGCGCAGCGAGAAGTAGTTCGTCGCGACCTCCGCCTGGATCGCCAGCCGGGTCAGCGCGAGCTGGGCGGCATCCGCCTGGGCCAGGGCCGTCTGGCTCTCGAGGTTGCGCCGGATGCCGCCGAACAGGTCGAGCTCCCAGCTCGCCTGGCCGAGCAGCGCCACGCTGGTGCGCTCGGTGCCGGCGATGCGCTGTCGCGTGATGCTGGGCGCGCCGACGACGGTCGGGTAGAGCGCGGCGCGGGCCTGCTCTACGATGGCGCGGGCCTGCCGGTAGGCGGCGACCGACTGGCGCAGGCTCTGGTTGTCGACGTCCACGAGCCGGATCAGCCGGTCGAGCGCCGGGTCCTTGAACACCCGCCACCAGTCGCCGCGCTCGGCGTGGTCGTTGGGTGCGGCGGCGCGCCAGTTCTTCTTCGCGGCCACCTGCGCCACGCTGTCCTCGCGGGCGCCGCCCTGCTTGAAGGCGAGCGGGGTCTCGACCGAAGGGCGGGAATAGTCCGGGCCGACGACGCAGCCGGTGAGGGCGGTCAGCGCCAGCGCGAGCGCGATCCCCCTCCCCCCTCTGCGGGGGAGGGTACCCTGCGAAGCAGGGGGGTCGGGACGAAG
>NZ_LSIX01001144.1:0-4675 GCF_001556475.1 Methylobacterium sp. CCH5-D2
CTGGCGGCCTGGGGCGGCCGAGATCCGACATCACCCGCCAGCCGCCCCAGGCCGCCAGGAAGCCGAGCAGCCCGGCCACGAGCCCGTCGGCGGTGGTGGGGACCGCCGGCTGGTAGTCCGTCAGCGTGGCCCGCACCAGCCCGACATCCGGCTGGCGCAGGATGGCGAAGGTGCGCCCGAGGGGGCTCGTCGCCTCGGCCAGCGCCTGCTGCTGGGCGCTCAGGGCGGCGAGGCGCGCGACGGTGGCGCCTGCCGCGGCGCCGCGGCGGGCAACGAGTTCGTCCGGGTTGCCGCGCATGCGATCGACCGCCCCGTCGCGGGTGTTGCCGGTGGCCCGCGCGTCCGCATCGAGGCTCGCGACCTCGCGGCGCAACTCGTCCACCGCGCCGCCGAGGCGCTGGGCGTATTGCTGGGCGAATTCCGGCGCCTGCGCGGCGACGCCGCCGCCCAGGAGCCCGAGGGCGAGGCCGAGGGTGCGGAACACGGCGAACACGGGCGACCTCCGATGATGCGCGCGGGACAAGAGCATGCCGGGCCGCCGGGGACCAGGGGCCTGCACCCAGTCCTGGATCCCAAAGGTCGAGACCTTTGGCGGGTGCAGGGTGGAACCCTGCATTTGGCTCTTCGGCCCCGGCAAAGCCGGGACCGAAGAGCCAATCCCGGGGCTGCGCGCCCCGGACCCCGCCTGCAGCGCCTTCAGGCGCCGAAAGGGCCTGAGGCCCTTGGGGATCCCCGGGACTCAGGCGGGGAGCGTCAGTAGGCCGGCCTGCCCGTCCGCGCAGCCGAAGGCGAGGCGGTTGCCGCGGCGGTCCCAGGCGAGCGCCGAGATCGCGCTCGCCTTCACGGCCGGGCGGACCAGGAGCTCGGCGGCATCGCCGAAGCGCACGAGCAGGATGCAGCCGTCCTCGTAGCCGATCGCCAGCACCGGTGCCTTCGGGTGGAAGGCCACCCGCGAGACCCGGGCCGGGCGCACGCCGCACTCGCGCGGGGCCTTGCCGGTCGGGCCCTCCTTCGAGTCGAACGGCCAGATGATCGCTGCCTCGGCTCCGCCGGTGGCGAGCCACTTGCCGTCCGACGACCAGCCGAGCGAGCGCACCTTGCCGGGGTAGCCCGACATCCGCATGTGGCCGGGATCGGGCTGGAGGCGCCAGCCGTGCAGGGCGTTCTCCTGCATCGTCGTGACAACGAAGCGCCCGTCGGGCGACCACGTCACGTCGATGTGCGAGCCCTTCCACGAGACCACCTCCGGCGGGGTCTCTAGGTTCGGGTACCAGAGGCTGGCACCGTTGTAGTGCGCCACCGCCAGCCGGTATCCCTTCGGCGCGAAGGCGAGGCCCCGCGCCGTCGAGGGCGCCTCCAGGGTCCGCTCGCGGCCCTTGGCATCGCGCGCCACCACGCGCCGGCCGGCCGAGAAGGCCAGCCCGCCGTCCGGATGCAGCGCCAAGGCGTCGATCCAGGCATTGCCCCTGGCGACCGCCGCCTCGGTGAGCGTGCCGTCCTTGGCCACCGCCACCACGCGCCCGTCGTCGCCGCCGGTGAGGAGGCGGGCTCCGTCGCCGGCCGCCACGAGGATGGATCCGTCCGGGTGGGCCGCCGCCCGCACCGCCTCGCTCCCTGAGGCCAGCACCACCGTGCCGTCGCCGAGCGCCAGCGCCAGCGTATCGCCGAGCCAGTGCGCCGCCGTCACGTGCGCGCCGGCCTCGACCGGGGCGACGTGGCTCGTCAGGGAGGCGGAAGTACTCATGCGCGGGTCCTTCAGGGTACGGCGGTGACCGATCGAGCGGATAGGACGGCGGCGATCACCGCGAAAGTCCCCCCGACCAGGGCGGGCACCAGCAAGGCGTAGAGCTCGTAGGTGCCGTAGGCCAGCGTGCCGACCAGCGCGCCCACGAGCAGCGCCCCCCAGACCGTCGCGTCGCCGATCCAGCCCAGAGGCGGCCCGGTGCGGGTCAGCGCCTCGGCGATCTTCTGCGCGAGCGCGAACAGGGCCCCCGTCACGAAGGTGGTGCCGGCGCGAAACCCCTTCACCTGGGACAGCACCGCGTTCTGCGCGCCCATCGCCATGGCCATGAAGAACGAGGCGAGGCCGAGTTCGGGCGTCGCGAGGCCGAGCGAGAGGGCCGCCAGGATCAGCAGCGTCTCGTAGGCGAGAACCACCGCGGTGGCCCAGCGCCGCGGCACCACGATCGCGAGCCCGCTGCCGAGCGTCGCGCCGAACAGGAAGCCCGAGACCAGCATCGCGGGAAGGCCCGCGTGCCGGAAGGCGCCGTTGGCCAGCGAGACCGAGAGCTGCGTCGTGTTCCCGCTCATGAACGAGGTGTAGAGGCCGCCCAGCCGCACGAAGCCGATCGCGTCGACGTAGCCGGCGAGCGCCGTGAGCGCGAGGCCGGTCCCCAGCTGCCAGGATCTGTTCACGAATCGCGTCCCCGAAAGCTTCGCAATAAGACTTCGTTAACCAGTTCGGGCGCTCCGTTCAGGTGCGGGTGGGCAGGGTTAAGCCTTCGCTCACCAAACCCGAGCAATTCGATCCAATCACGGCGAACACCGGAGCTGAGGGCCCCGTTGGTCCGACGATCCGGTGCCGGGGCGTCAGCCCCGCGCCAGGTGAGTTGGAGTTGCGTCATGATCCCCTTCGCCTGCACCGCGCTCGCACGGCCCGCCTTCCTCGACCGGATCGACCACGCGTCCTCGACCGTGCTCGTGGTCGAGGACGAACCCTTCGTCTGCGAACTCGCCGCCGAGGCGCTGGCCGACGAGGGCTATCGCGTGCTGACCGCCGCCGACGCCTGGGAGGCGGAAGAAATTCTTGCCCGCGAGACCGTGGACCTGCTCTTCACCGATATCGACCTCGCCCGCAACACGAACGGCCTCGCACTCGCCCAGCACGCGCGATGCCAGTGCCCGGACCTGCCGGTGGTCTACACCTCGGGCGGCCGCGCGGGCCTGCCCGCCAGCGAGCAGGTCTCCGAATCCGTCTTCGTGCCGAAGCCCTACCGGCCGAGCCAGCTCGTGGCGCTGACCAACGACCTCCTGCGCCGCGCCCATCCCCACCACGCCTGACCCGCCACCCCCGAGACGACCCATGATCCGCACGCGCCTCCTCATCGCCTCCCTCGCGCTCGGCCTCACGGCCGGCACGGCACGGGCCGCCTGCGACGTGACGGGCGCGCGGATCGAGGAGAAGCTCGCCGGGAAGAGAGACCTGCAGCAGGACGCCAACCAGCAGACGGTGCGGGATCTGCGCACCCTGCGCGACGCCGCGATCGTGCTCGACGCCTTCAAGTACAGTGCCGAGTGCGAGCGCCTGCTGGCGATCGTCTCGGAACTCGCCGCCGATCCCGAGCGCGCGATCGAGCAGGGCGGCGACACCGACGAGGACAAGGCGGAGAGCCTCGTCCAGGCCCGCAAGCCGCGCATCCCCGCCGGCGGGAGCGAGCCGAACCCGAAGCCGCGCTGACCGCCGGATCAGCGCGCTCTCACGGCTGCGCCGGCGCCTCGCGCTGCTCGCCCCGGCCGCGCAGGTTGGCCTTGGCGAGCGTGCGGGCGAGACCCGCCGCCATCTGCTGGCGCAGGGTCTCCGTGACCTCGATGTCGGTGAGCCGCCACGCCCAGCCGCGCAGGCGCATGCGGATGCGGGTCTGGTCCTGGCGCGGGCGACCCGGCGGGATCGCGATCACGACCGTGCGGAAGCCGCGCATCTCCGAGGCGAGGTAATAGGGCACCAGGCCGCCGACCCGGTCGATGCGCAGGCCCGCCCGGGCCGGCGCGGCCGGCCGCCCCTGCTCGACCTTGTCGAGCCAGCCGTCGTCGAGGAGGTCGATCACGGTGGCGGGCGTCACCATCGTCTCGGCCAGCGCCAGCGCGAGGCCGGTCGCCGCCTCGCCGAGCTGCTGGCGCTCGCGGGGGCCGAGATCCGGGTTCTGGTCGGTGGCGGCCTTCACGGCGGCGGTGGTCTGGCGCACGAGCGAGAGCCGCAGCGTCCGGAAGTTCACGTGGCTCTCGACATAGCCGACGTCCCGCGCCCGCACCGCTTGGGCGAGGTCGTAGAGCGCCCAGAGCGGGCTCAGCGTGAACAGGATCCAGCCGAGCGCGATCGCGAGGGGGACGGCGAGCCAGCGCATCGGGCGGCTCAGCCGGGCCTGGCCGCGCTCAAGCCGACCGCGCCCAGGTCGCGAGCGGCGCGAAGGCGGCGACGACCGATTCGTAGACCGGGCGCTTGAAGGGTACGACGAGGCCGGGCAGCTCCTCGAACGCGGCCCAGCGCCAGGCATCGAACTCGGCCTTGTGCGCGCCGCCGCCCGGATGGTCCACGTCGATGGCCTCGTCGGTGCCGAGGAACGCGAAGGCGAACCACTTCTGGGTCTGGCCGCGGTAGCGCCCGCGCCAGGCCTGCTTCATGGCGTCCGCCGGCAGGTCGTAGGCGAGCCAGTCCGGCACCTCGCCGAGGGGACGGATCAGCGCGGGGGAGACGTTCGTCTCCTCGTGCAGCTCGCGCACGGCCGCCGCCGCGGCGGCCTCGCCCGCGTCGATCCCGCCCTGCGGCATCTGCCAGGCGTGGGCGCCGGCCCCGAGCCGGTCGGCGTCCTTGCGGCGGCCCACGAAGACGCCGCCCGCCCGGTTAATCAGCGCGACGCCGACGCAGGGGCGGTAGGGCAGGGGGGCCTCTTGGCCGAGG
>NZ_LSIX01001145.1:0-1091 GCF_001556475.1 Methylobacterium sp. CCH5-D2
AGGCGGTGATGGGCAACATCCGCCAGAACCTGTTCTTCGCCTTCGTCTACAACGCGGCCGGCGTGCCGATGGCGGCGGGCGTCCTCTACCCGTTCCTCGGCATCCTGCTCTCGCCCGTCATCGCCGCCGCCGCCATGGCGCTGTCTTCGGTCAGCGTGATCGGCAACGCCCTGCGCCTGCGGGCGACCCGGCTCGGTTGAAGCGTCCCACCTCGGAGCCCCTTGTTCGCGCCCGTCGTCCACGACCTGATCCACCGGGTCACCGGCCTGGATCAGCCCCACGGCCCTGGGTGGATTGAGCTCGTCTCGGTCCTCGTTCTCGTCGTGGCGCCGGCCTGGACGGGAAGGCTGGCGCTCCGCCTCGGCTGGCGCTGGCTGCGCGGACGGCAGCGCCGTCGCGGCGCCGGAAGCCCGGAGCGGCGGAGCCTTGAGCGCGACGTCCCGCGGGCGACGCTGCGCTTCCAGCTGCGCCTCGTGCTGCTCTCGCTGCTGACGCTTCCGGCGGCGTGGCTTCGTCCAGGGCCGCCTCTCGCTCGACGCCCTGGTCGCGGCGCTGGCAGCCTTCAAGGAGATCGCGCCGGCCCTGCGCGAGCTGTTCGGCTTCGCGCAAGGCTGGTCCGACGCGAGAGCGCGGTTCGAGGAGATCACGAGGTCGCTGCAAGCACTTGAGTTGGCCGTGGGGCTGCGCGGCCTTGAGGTGAAGCTGGAAGCTCGCCACAGCGCGGCCGGACCCGCGTCGATCATCCACGCCATGTCGCGGCAGCTATCCGCTGTCGGGGTTCGCGGCGTCCTCCCGAAGTTCCGCAATTGAAGACCAGGCGCCGGTTCGTTCGTGCGCGCCTTCCATCGATGTTCGGCCGTTATATGGCATCCCGGACGCTCGCATTGCGTGCTCGCTCATACACTGCTCAGGCTTGAGTGAGTTGTCCGGACGATCGTTGTGTTCGGGATCTCGATGCGCGCCGCGGTGGAACATTGCATCATCGTCGGCGAGGTGAGGTGATGAGACAAGGCGCGGCTGTGCTGGCAGCGGAGGATGCGGGCCCTCACCGTCGCGCCAGGGCCGCCGTCCGGGCGATGGCCACGGTCGCC
>NZ_LSIX01001146.1:0-6357 GCF_001556475.1 Methylobacterium sp. CCH5-D2
CCCGCCACGGCCTGCGCAACGTGGTGCAGCGAGCGGCCGAGGCGGCCGGGATCGCGCTCGATCTCGGGCTCGAGATCGACAGCTACACGGCGCTGAAGGAGCTCGTGCGCCAGGGCTACGGCCGCACCATCCTGACGCGCGCGCCGATGCACGCCGACATCGCGGCCGGGCGCCTCACCGCGGCGCCGCTGGTCGATCCCGCCCCGATCCGGCGCCTCGTGCTCTCCTTCCAGCCCGACCGGCCGGTCTCGCGCGCCGCCGAGTTCGCGGGCGCGGCGATCGCCGCCATCCTGGCCGAGCAGCTGCGCCGGGGCGTCTGGGTCGGCGAGATGCTGGCCGGGTGAGGCGCCCTCCGGGCGGGCCAGCCGCGGCGGCGCAGCGCGTGGGGGGCGCCGCCGACAGCCGGGCCGCCCCTACTTCGCGGTCGTGGTGTCGGTGCTCTTGGTGTCGGTGCTCTTGGTGTCCGTGGTCTTGGCGTCCGTGGTCTTGGCGTCCGCCCCGGCCTTGTCGGCCGCGTGCGCGGCCGCCTTCCGGGGAACGCCGACCGCGTCGATCACGTCGAAGCGCGTCCGGTCCTCGGCGGTCTTCAGGAGCGCGTTCGCCTCGTAGTACTTGCCCTGGCCGAGCAGCGTGGCGGCTTGGTTCACGTCCGCCACGGTCTTGTCGAGCGGCAGGACCGCCATGACGAAATCCACGTCCACGTCGGCGAGCCGGAGCTTCTCCAGGGCGCCCTTCCGGTCACCCTTCGCGAGGTGCTTGTTCGCCTCCGCGACGGCGCCGGCCTTCTCGGGCGTCGCCACGAAATCCTCGCCGAGCGTCAGCTGCACATCGACGGGCACCCAGGCGACCTGTTCCCCCGCGGGCTTGCCGGCCTTCGCGGAGGTGTCGGCCGCGGTCTTGGCCGCCGACACGTCGGCAGGCGTCTTCAGGTCGGCCTCCGCCCTGTTGAACACGGCGTCGTCGGTCCTGGCCTTCGCGAGCGCGGCCTGCGCCTTGCCCACGAAGTCCTGGGCCTTGGCCGGGTCGGCGTCGAAGATGGCGACGCGGGCGAGGTGCATGTCGCGGAACGCCTGGGCGCCGTCCTTCGAGAGCTTGCCGACATCGCGCTCGACCGCCTTCCGGGCCGAGGTCTCCTGTGCGGCCGTCGGCTTCGCGGACTGCTCGGCGGCGAGCGCGGCGCCCCCCAGGAACGTGGTGGCGACGAGGGCGGCGGCGAGAGACGTCCGATAGGGCATGGCGTGTTCTCCGGAGCGGTTCATGAGAGGAAAGGTTTCGCGGAGCGATATCGCATCGCTTCCGTGCGGACATAATAGTATTCGAGCAATTCCGATCCATGTCTGAAACATTACAAAATCTACATCTGCGACAGAAAACCGGTATATCCTCGCAATATACCAATCGATAGTTGCATTCGGCTGTTTCGTGGATTGCCGTGCGCGAGCGGCGCCGGGACGCCGCCGAGGATTGGCGTGCCCCGCCGGACGGCCCTGCGCGCCGCGCCCGTGACAGGGCCCCGGACGGCGGTCGCGCGCGTGACCGCCCGCCTGGATCGCCCGCCTGGATCGCCTCGGGGTCCCGCGCGTTGGGCAGGCGTTCACGGCTCCGCACCACGATCGGGACGATCATGCTCCACCCGCACAGGCGCACGGTCCTGGGAGGCCTCATCCTCGGCGGCGCGGCGCTCGCCGGGGCGGGGCGCGCGGCGGCCGGGCCGGCGGCGCCCGTGGTCCGGGTGGACGACCCGCGCCTGGCGGCCATCGTCGATCCGGAGGCCGGCCTCGCCACCCTCTACGCCGAGGGCCGCTGGTGCGAGGGGCCGTGCTGGGCCCCCGCCCTCGGCGGCCTCGTCTTCAGCGACGTGAAGGCCGACCGCATCCTGGTCCTCGGGCCCGGGCCCGCGCCGGGCCGGCCCGCGACGGTCCGGGCGCCCGCCCACAACGCCAACGGCAACACGCTCGACGGCCAGGGCCGCCTCGTCACCTGCGAGCATCGCGGCCGTCGCGTGGTGCGGCGCGAGGCGGATGGCGGCCTCACGGTGCTGGCCGACGCCTACGACGGCCGCAAGCTCAATTCCCCGAACGACGCCGTGCTGGGGCCGGACGGCGCGATCTGGTTCACCGACCCGGTCTACGGCATCACCGAGCCGGAGGAGGGCATCCAGGCCGAGCCCGAGCAGGCGGCGCGGCGCGTCTACCGGATACCCGAGCCCGGCCGGGTCGAGGCGATGACGGACGTGCTCGACCAGCCGAACGGCCTCGCCTTCGCGCCGGACGGGCGCACCCTCTACGTCAGCGAGTCGGGCGCGTCCCTGAACCCGGAGGGCGGCCGGGCGATCCTGGCCTTCCCGGTCGAGGACGGCCGGCTCGGGCGCCACCGCGTCCTCGCCGAGCTGGAGGCCGGGGTGCCGGACGGGCTGAAGGTCGATGCGCGCGGGCACGTCTTCGCCGCCTGCATCGACGGGGTGCGGATCTACCACCCGGACGGGACGCCGCTCGGCCGCATCGCGACGCCGGTCACCGCCGCCAACATGGCGTTCGGCGCGAAAGGCCGCCTCTACATCGCCGCCTCCCACGCGATCCACGCCATCGACCTCAAGGCCTGAGGAGAACCGCTTGCCCATCGCCCGCCGCCACCTGATCGGCTCCGGCCTCCTCGCGCTCGCGGGTGGGCCCGCGCTCGCCCGATCGGAGGAGCGATCCGCCAGCCCGAGCCGCTCCGTCGGCGGGCTCGAACTCGCCCACCTCGCCGACGCGCCCTCGACGCCGACCGGGCTCGCGATCTCGCGGGGCGGCCGTGTCTTCGTGATGATGCCGCGCTTCACCGCGCAGGTCCCGTTCACGGTGGGCGAGGTGATGCCGGACGGCTCCGTCCGCCCCTATCCCGACGCCGGGACGAACCGGCCCGACGCGAAGCGCCCGCAGGCGAGCCTGTTCCACGTGCCCAACGGCGTGTTCGACCGCGACGACACGCTCTGGCTGCTCGACGCGGCCCTGCCCGAGGGCAAGGGCGCGCCGGTGCCGGGCGGCGCCAAGCTCGTCCAGGTCGATCTCGCCACGGACCGCGTCGTGCGCGTGGTGCCGCTGGAGGCCGGGGTCGTCCCGACCTCCTCGCTCAACGACCTGCGGGTCGGCCGGCGCGACGGGCGGCCCGTGGCCTACGTCACCGACCAGGGCCAGGACGGGCGGGGCGCGATCCTGGCGGTCGATCTCGCGAGCGGGCTGGTGCTCAGGCGTCTGGCCGAGCACGCCAGCACCCGGACGCAGAAGGGCGTGGTGAAGTTCGTCGAGCAGCGCCCCGTGATGCAGACGCAAGGGGACGGGCCGCCGCAGAGCCCGAAGGGCGGGGCCAACGGCATCGCGCTGAGCCCCGACGGCGCGCGGCTGTACTACGCGCCCCTGATGGCCCGGCACCTCTACGCGGTCGAGACGGCGGCGCTCCTCGACCCGGGGACGAGCGACGCGGGGGTGGCCGCGACGGTCGCGGATCTCGGCGAGAAGGGCCTGACCGGCGGCCTCACCACCGATTCGAAGGACCGGGTCTACCTCAGCCTGCAGGAGCAGAACGCGGTCGGCCGGCGCGACCCGGACGGGCGCATCACGGTGATCGCGGCCGACGAGCGCCTGGTCTGGGCCGACACGTTCTGGATCACGCCGGAGCGCTGGCTCTACATCTCGGCCGCGCAGGTGAACCGGCGGCCGGAATTCAACGACGGGCAGGACCTCTCGAAGCCGCCCTACGCGATCCTGCGGATGCGCATCGACGCCGATCCGGTCGACGGGGTCTGATCGCGGGCCCGCGCGGCGCCCCGTCAGGCCGGCTCCCCGGCGAGCCGCCGCGCCGCCCGCTCGCGGCCGATCAGCGGCAGCAGCCCGGCGAGGTCCGGGCCGTGGTCGAGTCCGGTGAGCGCGAGGCGCAGCGGCATGAACAGGGCCTTGCCCGTTCGGCCCGTGCGCGCGCGGACCGCGCCCGTCCAGGCCTTCCAGGTCTCCGGTCCCCAGGGCTCGGGCGGCAGGGTCGCGGCGGCGGCGGCCGTCACCTCCGCGTCCGCCTCGGCGCGGACCGGCTCCACCGGCCCCGCCACCACCCGCCACCACGCGGCGGCCTCCGCGACGCGGCCGAGATTGGCCCGCACGGCGAGCCAGAACGGCTCGGCCACCGCCTCCGGCACGCCGAGGGCGGCCAGCCTGTCGGCGGCCTGCGGGTAGGGCATCGCGTGGATGAGCCGGGCGTTGAGCCCGTCGAGTTCCTGCGGGTCGAAGCGCGCGGGCGCGCGCGAGATGTGGGCGAGATCGACGAGCCCGGCGAGTTCGTCGAGCGAGGCGACCGGCCGCACCGCCTCCGCCGAGCCGGTGAGCACGGCGAGCGCGCGGACGGAGGCCGGCTCGTAGCCCGCCTCGCGCAGCGAGCGCAGCGAGAGGTGGCCGAGGCGCTTCGACAGCCCCTCCCCGTCCGCCGTGGTCAGGAGGTTGTGGTGGCCGAAGGCGGGGACGGGCGCGTCCAGCGCCTCGAAGATCTGCACCTGCACGCCCGTGTTGGTGACGTGGTCCTCGCCGCGGATCACGTGGGTGATCCCCATCTCGGCGTCGTCCACGACGGAGGGCAGCGTGTAGAGGTAGCTGCCGTCGGCGCGGATCAGCACCGGGTCCGAGAGCGAGGCGCAATCGACGTGGGCGGCCCCGCGCACGAGGTCGTCCCAGCCGACCGTGCGGTGGTCGAGCCGGAAGCGCCAGTGCGGGCGCCGCCCCTCCGCCTCGTAGGCGGCGCGCTGCTCGGGCGTGAGGCTCAGGGCCGCGCGGTCGTAGACCGGCGGCAGGCCGCGCCCGAGCTGGCGCTTGCGGCGGCGCTCCAGCTCCTCGGCCGTCTCGTAGCAGGGGTAGAGCCGTCCCGCCGCCCGCAACCGCTCGGCCGCCGCGTCGTAGAGCGCCACCCGGTCGGACTGGCGCGCGAACAGGTCCGGCACGATGCCGAGCCAGGCGAGATCCTCGCCGATGGCGTGCGCGAACGCGGCGGTCGAGCGCCCGCGGTCGGTGTCGTCGAGGCGCAGCAGGAAGCGCCCGCCCCGGGCGCGGGCGAAGAGCGCGTTGAGGAGCGCCGGCCGGGCGTTGCCGATGTGCAGGAAGCCGGTCGGCGAGGGCGCGAAGCGGACGAGCGGTGCGGGCGAGGTCGGCGCGGTCATGCGCGACCCTCTACGCATCATCCTGGCGCCTGTCACATCGCCCCGCCCGGAACGCCGCCCGAAACGACGCCCGTCGCCGGGGAAACCCGCACCAGCGGCCCACCCGGCGGACCAGCAGCGCGCGCCGACGGGGCTGCGCGCCGCCACGGCCGGCACCGATTCGTCGGGCGGCCGGCAACGCGGCGCCCCCGGGCGCGGCGTGCCGATGGTGGACGGCGGGGACGGAGGCGGCGGCCGACAGTCCGACCGGCGCCTGCGGGCCCGCGACCGTGCTCCGCCGGCATCACCGCCGGGCGTTCTGACGGAGGAGCCGCCGGACGGAGCGGAAATCAACCCCCTGTTGCGGGCCTCGCGGCTAGAAGGCCGGCGCCGGGCGATTCCCGCCCGGCTCCCCGGCGCGGGCGCGCGCCGGCGGAGATCGCCGAGACCGCGCGCAAGATCCCCAACGCCCCATGACCGTCATCGCACTCGTGCTCGTCGGCAACCTCGTGCTCGCCGGCCTCTTCTCCCTCGTCGCCGTCGTGCTGGATTGAGGAGCCCTTGATCGAGGCGCCCTCCGGGGGCGCCCTCCCCGGGCCCGGTCCCGGTCAGCGATCCGGCTTCTCGATCTGGGCCAGCAGGTCCGTGAGGCGCTGGCCCATCGGTGCCGACAGGCTGTCGGCGTAGAGGCCCCGCAGGCTCTGGCCGATCTGGCGGCGGGCCGCCGGCTTGAGCTGGGCGGGCGGTGGCGTCTCCGGCAGACGGCTCGGCTCCTTCGGCATGACCCGCGATCCTCTCGCCCCCGGCATGGACCGAGTGTCGCGGGGCTTGGTTAAGGCTCCGTCACCGCAACCCGGACCGCTCTCCGAAACCCGAGGAACGAGAAAGGCCCGCCGGGATCCGGCGGGCCTTTTGCCTGGCTGAGTCTCGGCGATTCCCGGCGGAGACCGGGGCCGGTCTTGCCGGGGCCGGACGGCGGCGCGGCCCTACGGATAGCCGTAGCGGCTCTTGGCGGCTGCGAGCAGGTGCAGCGCCTCGCCGTCGCGACCGGCCGCACAGGCGGCGGCGGCACGGTCGAGGTCGGCGCCGAAGCGCGCGCCCACCGGCTTGTTGAGGTCGCCGCTCGCGACGTCGGCGCTCACCACGGCCTGCGTGCGGGCGATGGCCGGGCCGCAACCGGCGCCCTGGGGCAGCGCGGCGGG
>NZ_LSIX01001147.1:0-1864 GCF_001556475.1 Methylobacterium sp. CCH5-D2
GCCGGTTCTCCCGCCGATCCACCCCCATCGCCTCTCTCCGTCTCTCCGCCGCGCGTCGCGCCGTCCCGATCCAGCAGGTGCAGCCAGGCCTCCGGCAGCCCCGCCTGCAGCACGGGCGCGTAAAGCGCCTCCAGGGCGTGGCCGATGCCGTTCAGACGCGGATCGCTGGTGGTGCTCGATCGGTTCGGGCTCAGGCTGGCGCAGTGGCGCATGAAAGCTCCTTCCGGAGCGACGCCTTCCCCGCCGCTTCCGGTCTCGAACCGGAGCCGAGTGCACATCCTCCGGACGCGCCAGCGCGAGGCTCCGTCTTGTGACAGATTGCCTCAAGAAATGTGCGTGCCTGCCGATGGTTTCAGCTTGGCCGCGGAGGAAATCCGGATTCAGCCCGATGCGCCGGCCTCCGGTGCACCTTCGCGCGCGCCCGTCCGGCACGACCTCGCGAGGCCTCGCGAGGCCTCGCGGGCACGGCCGACGCCCGCTGCCGGACCCATGCCCGACGACGACCGTGCCCGACGACGACCGCGCCCGCTTCCCCGCACGCGCCGACGGGCGCATCATCCCTACGCCGGGGCACCCCCGGGACCGCGAGGAGGGGATCATGAACCGTATCGCGCACGAGCCGCCCGCCGCGCCCGGGGACGCGGTCCCGCCCGGGGGCGGCGCCCCCCGGTCCGGGTCGCCGGGCTGCCGCCTCGTCCGGGCCGGGGCGACCTTCACGGGCAAGCAGGGGCTCGACTACGCGGTCGGCATCTCGGCCGAGAGCGTCGGCGCGCGGGGCATCCATCTCCAGCTCGTGACGATCCCGCCCGGCGCCCGCGCCCGGGCCCACCTGCACGCCGACCACGAGACCGCGATCTACGCGCTCGGCGGCACCTCCGGCTGCTGGTACGGGGAGCGGCTGGAGCACCACGCCACGATGGCGCCGGGAGATTTCTTCTACATCCCGGCCGGTGTGCCGCACCTGCCCTACAACCCGAGCCCGACCGAGCCCTGCACCGCGGTGATCGCCCGCACCGACCCGAACGAGCAGGAGAGCGTGGTGCTCCGGCCCGATCTCGACGCGCTGCGACCGGGCCCTGAGTCGGGACCGGACGGGGCCCCTACCGCTCCAGGGCCTGATAGACGAGGCTGTTGATCAGGTAGCGGTAGCGCCAGCGGGCGGTGCCCGGCGTGTGGGCCATGAACACCACGGCGAGCTTGCGGCCCGGATCGACCCACCAGTTCGTGCCGCTGGAGCCCGGCCAAGAGAAGTCGCCGACCGAGCCGAGGAGCCGCACCACCCCGGGCCGGGTGCGCACCGCGAGCCCGAGCCCGAAGCCGTAATCGGCCCGGGTCGGGTCGGCGTTGCCGATGAGGTTGCGCACGCCGGGACCGAGCTGGTCGGTGAGCATGGCGCGGGTGAAGACGGGGCTCAGGACCCGGCGCCCGCCGAGCTCGCCCTCGTTCATCAGCGCCAGGGCGAAGCGCAGGTAATCCTCCGCGCTCGACACGGCGCAGCCGCCGCCGCAGGCGAACCGGGTCGGCCGGGTCGCGTCGGGCTCCAGAACCTGCGGCTTGCCGGTCGCCGGATCCTCGGGGAGCGCGCGGGCGTAGCGGTCCGCGGATCCGGGCGGGATCACGAAGCCGGTGTCGCGCATGCCGAGCGGGCCGAACACGGTCTCGGCGAGGTAGGCGTCGAGCGTGCGGCCGGTCAGGCGCTCGACCACGAGGCCGGCGACGTCGAGGCCGAAGCCGTAATCCCAGACCGTGCCCGGCTGGTGCAGCAGGGGCGCGGCCTGGAGCGCGTCGAGGAACCGGTCGCCGTCGAGGTCCTTGGCCGCCGCGACGCTGCCGGCGGGCAGCATCCGGTGCACCTCCGTGGTGC
>NZ_LSIX01001148.1:0-8140 GCF_001556475.1 Methylobacterium sp. CCH5-D2
ATCGTGCCGATGTTGCAGTGCGGCTTGGTACGGCTGAACTTTTCCTTGCCCATAGCTTCCTGAATCCTACCGATTAAGGGCCGCGGCGCCCGGAGCGCCGGTTCTGGCGACCGTCGCGCGCGCCGGTCGTCGCCGCCCGCGCGAGCCTGGGGCCGGGCGAAAAGCGCGGATCGCTTAGAGGGAAGCCGTCCTTTGATCAAGGGCCACCAACCGGATGCCGCCCAGTCCGGTACCCGCGCGGTGCCGGACGGCGGCGGCACGGAACCGGCAAGCCAAGCCAAGCCAGGCCAAGCCGTGGTCGCCGCAGGACCAAGCGGAGCAGTTTTCGAGTAGTGTGGCGCCGCGGGCATAGTGAAGCTTCGGCGTCCGCTTTACCTCTGTTGTCAGCGAACATCGAACGATCAGGCCGCCACCCCATGATGAAGAAGCTCCTCCTCGCGAGCGCCGCCTCGGCCCTCGTCGCGGGCGCCGCCAGCGCCGCCGACCTGCCGCGCCGCGCCGAGCCGCCGCCGGTCTTCACGCCGGTCCCGGTCTTCACCTGGACGGGCTTCTACGCCGGCACCCACACCTCGTACGGCATCACCGAGAACGGCAACATCCGCACGCTGGGCAACAACGGCCCCGGTGCCGGCCCGCTGCTCGCGCCGAACCTCACCAACACCGTCGCCAACGTCGCCGGCGGCCGCCGCCCGGCCTCCTTCAGCACCGAGACCGACAAGATCGGCAAGATCGGCGGCGGCATCGGCTACAACTATCAGTTCACGCCGGGCTCGGGCCTCGTCGTCGGCGTCGAGGCCTCGTGGACCTGGACCGACCTCACCCGCGGCCGCTCCTTCGTCAGCGGCCTGAACGACGTGAGCACCTACCGCCAGAGCCTCGACTGGCTCGGCACCGTCACGGGCCGCGTCGGCTACGCCTTCGACCGGTTCCTCGTGTACGGGACCGGCGGCTTCGCCTACGGCAACGTGTTCTACGACGCGCAATTCCGCTCGAACAACGCGGCCGCCGGCTTCCCGCTGGCCTATGCGGGCCGCTACGACGACCTCGAGACCGGCTACGTCTACGGCGGCGGCGTCGAGTGGGCCATCCCGACCGACTCGTTCCTGAACTTCTTCAGCGTCGGCCGCTATCTCGGGCTCAAGGCCGACGTGACCCTGAAGGCCGAGTACCTGCGTTACGACCTCGGCAGCCGCAACGTGCTGGTCAGCAGCATCAACCCGGCCACCGGCGGCCAGTTCGTGCCGACCGCCAACGGTTCCTACACCTCGCGCTTCAACACCGAGGGTCAGCTGATCCGCGCCGGCTTCAACTACAAGTTCGGCAGCTACTGATCGACCCGGGCGGGACACCGCCCGCCGGGACGGATCATCGAGGGCGGGTGCCGGCGACGGCGCCCGCCCTTCGCATTTCAGGCCCTCGGCTGACGGACCGGTTCGTCGCCCTATCTCGCGGCGACGCCGCCGCGGGCGGCGCGATCCGGAGCCACGACCTGCCGATGACCGAGCGCCTGCGTCTCTACACCTCGCCGTCCGCCTTCCCGAACCCGCAGCGCGTGCGGCTCTTCATCCACGAGAAGGGCATCGCCGATCGCGTCGAGGAGGTGGTCTACGACATGGCGCCGGGCGGCCAGCAGCGGCAATGGCCGCATCTGAAGATGAACCCCTGGGGCGAGACCCCAACCCTGCTGCTCGCGGACGGGAGCTACCTCTCCGAGACCACCGGCATCGTGCGCTATCTCGACGCCGCCTTCGAGGGTCGCCGGATCACCGGCGCCGACGCCCGGGAGCAGGGGCTCGACGCGATGTGGGACAGCCGCATCTGGGTGCACATCCTCTACCGGATCACCACGATGTTCCACGTGCTGCACCAGGGACTCGGCCCGAAGCTCGAACTGACGCACAATCCGCAATGGGGCGAGCACTGCCGCAAGGAGGCGCTGGCCCACGCCGCGCTGGTCGATCGGCATCTCGCGGACGGGCGATCCTGGCTGCTCGGCGGAGCGGCGCCGACGCTGGCCGACATCACGCTCTGCACGGCGATTGCCTTCGGGAAATTCCCGGTCAACGCGACGCCGCTGGACGAGCGCTTCGAGCACCTCGACGCGTTCTGGAAGCGCTGGATGGCGCGCGACAGCTTCCGCAGCGCCTACGCGGACGGCGGCAGCGGCCTCGACGAGTTGGCCTCACTCAAGCGGTAAGGGGTGCCGGATTCGGCCGGGGGCGGGGCATCTTCTCGCGCATGGCCACGGGGCGAGGTCCCGGGGCCGAAGCCTCACGCGCCGACCGCGATGCGGTCGGGGCGGCGCTGGGGAGCCGGACGCGCGGTCTCGGGTGTGGCAGGGCGCAGCAGGTCGCCGAGGGACACGAACCCGTCGGCGTCCCCCTGCCCGGACCGGATGCCGAACCCCAGCGCGAAGGAACGGCCCAGGCCGGCGTCGCGCTCCAGGCCGAAGGCCTGCAGGGCAGCCAGGAAGGCTTCACGAAACAGGCTCGGACGGCACCAGCGCTTCTCGGCCATCTGCAAGGGCCAATCCCACAGCCCCTCCTCGCGACGCGCGGCGATGACCGAGCGTCCGATGAAGTAGCCGCTGGCGTGCTCCAGCCCGTCCTCGGACAGCGACCAGTCGTCGTTCCGGAAGGTCACGGCCGCGCCGGCATCGTTCATGGCTGGTCCCCTGCTCGCGTCCTTGCCGTGTTCCGCGGCCGGCAGGTTTTCAGGCCCGCGTATCGGCTGGAACATTCAAGGAACACTGGCCCGGAACGACACAGGGGTCAAGCCTTTGTTCTCATTGTGTTCGCGTTGGGCGGGGACGGCGCTGCCGCGGCGCTCACCGCCCCTTGCGGAACAGGGGGTGGTCGACCCGGTCGCCCGGGCGGATGCCGAGGCGCGCCGCGGTCCCGGCGTTGAGTTCGAGCACCGCCAGCACCGGCTCGCCCGAGAGGATCGTGGCGGTCGAGAGCGGCTCGGTGTCGGCGGCGACGCGGGCCACCGTGCCGTCGGCCCGGATGAACAGCATGTCGAGCGGCAGGTAGGTGTTCTTCATCCACATCGCGACCGGCTCGACCCGCTCGAAGTCGAACAGCATGCCGTGGTTCGGCGCCATGCTGCGCCGGAACATCAGGCCGCGGGCCCGCTCGGCGTCGTTGCGCATCACCTCGACGTCGAAACGCTGCGGGCCGCCCCGGGTCGCGATGGCCAAGGGCTCGGTGCGGGCCGCCTCCTGGGCGTGTGCGGAGACGGGAAGGGCCACGGGAACCGCCGCGGCGAGCGGCAGGGCGAGGGACGCGAGCGCCCGGAGGATGCGCAGCACGGGGACGGGACCTTCAGTGGGAGGCGGGAAGCGTGCCGTCCAACAACCGCACTTCGGCCGCCATGGCTCCCTTCGAGCCGTCGCCGAAGCGCACCAGCACCGTCTCGCCGGGCTTCAGCTCCGCGATGCCGTAGCGCCGGAGCGTCTCCATGTGCACGAAGATGTCCGGCGTGCCGTCCCCGCGCGAGAGGAAGCCGAAGCCGCGCAGGCGGTTGAACCACTTCACCACCGCCCGCTCCAGCCCGCTCGTCGGCACCACGGTGACGTGCGTGCGGGGCATCGGCAGCTCGGACGGGTGCAGCGCGCTCGACGCGTCGAGCGAGACGACCCGGAAGGCCTGCCAGCCGCGGGGGCGCTCCACAGCCTCGACGACGATGCGGGCCCCCTCGTTGGCCGTCTGGTGGCCGTCGCGGCGCAGGCAGGTGACGTGCAGCAGCACGTCCGGCGAGCCGTCGTCCGGCACGATGAAGCCGAAGCCCTTGGCGACGTCGAACCACTTGATGCGGCCGGAGACCTCGACGAGGTCGAGGGGCTGTTCGGGTGCCTCGCGCCGGGTCGCGTCCGCGATGTCGCCCACGGGCCTGGGGTCCCCCGACCCAAATCCGATCTCGTCAGACATCACGCGCTACCCACACCGAATCGCACATCGCGGTTCGCCCACAAGATTAACGAAGTCCTAGTGGCGCGGAAGCCCATTTGGCGGTCGGGTTGCCCGCCCGGGATGCAATCTTGGCCGTGTCGGCAGGCCTGCAACATCCGGCTTCGCGCCGCGCCGGCCCGGCGCAGGCCGATGCGACGGCGCGGGAATTTTCGGTCGGTGCGCCGCCGCGTCGCGGGTCGGACGGTCCCGGCCGGGGCGGGATCACGTTTCTGCGAGAGCCCGTCCGGCCGTCGCGGGGTGCGAAACCGGGCGCCGTGTTGCTATGGCCCCGCCATGCAGACGCCCCCGCCCGACCCCAGCCCCGATCCCGACCTGCGGGCAGCGCCCGACCTGCGGGCAGCGCCCGACCTGCGGGCAGCGCCCGACCTACGGGCAGCGCCCGACCGCCAGCGCCCGCGCGGACGCCTCGCGGTCATCGATGTCGCCCGCGGCGGCGCCCTCGCGGCGATGGCCGCCTACCACGCGACCTGGGACCTCGGGCACCTCCGGCTCACGCCGGAGAACCTGGCGCTGAGCCCCGGGGGCCGCGTCGCCGCCCACCTCATCGCGGGCGGTTTCCTGCTGCTCGTGGGCGTCGGCATGGTGCTGATGAACGGCGGCGGCATCCGCCCGCGTCCGACTCTGCTGCGGGCCGCCCGGATCGGCCTCGCGGCGCTGGCGATCACGCTGGCGACGTGGCTCGCCTTCCCGGACAGCTTCATCTTCTTCGGCGTCCTGCACTGCATCGCCGTATCGAGCCTGCTCGGGCTGCCGTTCCTGTTCGCGCCCGCCTGGGTGACGGCGCTCGCGGCGTCTCTGGTCGTGGCCGCGCCCCACCTCGTGCGGGCCGAGGTTCTCGACGCGCCGGCCCTGTTCTTCCTCGGCCTCGGGCAGGCGAGCCCGCGCACCAACGACTACGTGCCGCTCTTCCCCTGGTTCGGGATCGTGCTGGCGGGGATCGTGCTGGGGCGCCTCGGCCTGCCGCGCCTCGCCGCCTCGGGGCTCGGCGCGTGGCGACCCGCGGGGCGGATCGGGCGCTGGGCGGCCTTCGCCGGGCGCCACAGCCTCGCGGTCTACCTCGTGCACCAGCCGCTGCTGCTCGGTGCCCTGACCGGGGTGGCGATGCTCACGGGTCCGCATCCGCGGGCGGGCGAGCGGGCGTTCCGCCTCGACTACGCGCAGACCTGCACCCGCACCGGCGGCGAGCCCGGAGCCTGTCGGATCGCGGCCCGCTGCACCGGGAAGGCGCTCCGGCGCGAGGGGCTGTGGCAGGCGCAGGGGCGGCCGTTCACCGGCGAGGAGCGCCTGCGCGCGCAGACGCTGTCGCAGGCCTGCTACGAGGCCGCGGAGGGCACGCGGGGCGCGCCCTGAAGGGGCCCCGCGCCCTGGGCGCGCGCGGGGACCAGGGATCAGTCCTTGGCGCGCTCGACGTAGGAGCCGTCGGCGGTCATCACCACCACGCGGGTGCCGGCGGCGATGTGGGGCGGCACGGTGGTGCGCACGCCGTTCGAGAGCGTGGCCGGCTTGTAGGAGGAGGAGGCGGTCTGGCCCTTGAGCACCGGCTCGGTCTCGGCGACCTCGAGGGTCACGCGCTGGGGCAGCTCGATGGTCAACGGCGTCGCGTTGTGGATCGAGAGCATCACGGCCATGCCCTCCTGCAGGTAGGGGGCGGCGTCGCCGACCACGTCCTCGGGCACCGCGACCTGCTCGTAGTTCTCGGGGTTCATGAAGTGGAACCCCTCGCCGTCCTGGTACAGGAAGGTGTGCTCGCGGTCCTCCACGAAGGCGCGCTCGACCTGCTCGGTGGTGCGGTAGCGCTCCGAGACCTTCACGCCGTCGGTGATGCGGCGCATGTCGAGCTGCGTCACCGGCGTGCCCTTGCCGGGGTGGATGTTCTCGGCGAAGAGGATGACGTAGAGCTTGCCGTCCTTCTCGACGACGTTGCCCTTGCGGAGCGTTGAGGCGATCACCTTCACGGGATTGGTCCTAGATTTGACAAGGCGGGACGCGCGCGCCAAGCGCGGGGCGCGTTCGCCCGCCGGGGCCACGGCTGGCCCCGGCACTATCCTATCCGCAGCCGGCTTGCCAGCCGCCGCATCGCCAGCCGCCGGGCCCGAACCGTGCCGACAGCCCCCGACTCCCCCTGGTGGGCGCCCGCGCGCCACGCCGACCGCCGCCCGGCGCTCCTCCTGCGCAACCGGATCACGGAAGCGGTGCGGGCGCACTTCGCCGCCCGCGACTTCGTGGAGGTGGAGACCGCCTGCCTGCAGGTCTCGCCGGGCAACGAGGCCCATCTCTCGGCCTTCGCCACGCAGGCGATCGGCGCCGACGGGTCCCGCGCCACCCTCTACCTGCACACCTCGCCGGAATTCGCCTGCAAGAAGCTGCTGGCGGCGGGCGAGCCGCGCCCGTTCAGCCTCGCCCGCGTGTTCCGCAACCGCGAGCGGGGCCCGCTGCACCATCCCGAGTTCACGATGCTCGAGTGGTACCGGGCGGGCGAACCCTACACCGCGCTGATGGACGACTGCGCCGACCTGCTGCGGCTCGCCGCGCAGACCGCCGGAACGAGCCGCTTCGCCTGGCGCGGTCGCGACTGCGATCCCTTCGCCGAGCCGGAGCGGCTGAGCCTCGCCGAGGCCTTCGACCGGTATGCCGGCATCGACCTGCTGGCCACCGTCTCGGCCGGCGGCGAGACCGACCGCGACGGCCTCGCCGTCGCGGTGGCGCGAGCCGGCCTGCGGGTGGCAGAGGACGATTCCTGGGCGGATCTGTTCAGCCGCGTCCTCGTGGCGCGGGTCGAGCCCGAACTCGGTCTGGGTCGCCCGACCATCCTGTGCGCGTACCCGGTCAGCGAGGCGGCGCTCGCCCGCCCGTGCCCGGCCGACCCGCGGGTCGCCGAGCGTTTCGAGCTCTACTGTTGCGGCGTCGAGCTGGCGAACGCCTTCGGCGAACTGACGGATCCGGCCGAGCAGCGCCGCCGCTTCGCGGCCGAGATGGCGGTCAAGCAGGCCGTCTACGGCGAGACCTACCCGATCGACGAGGACTTCCTGGCCGCGCTCGCCGCGATGCCGGAGGCGTCCGGCGCCGCGCTCGGCTTCGACCGGCTGGTGATGCTGGCGGTCGGCGCCCGGCGGATCGAGGACGTCCTCTGGACCCCGGTCGCCGGATGAGCCGGCCGCTGCGCAGCCTCGACGACCTCGCCGCCGCGGGCCTCGTCGCGGCCGAGGACCTGCCCGGCCTTGCGGCGGTCGCCGCGCGCTACGCCGTCTCGCTCACCCCCGACGCGGCCGAGCTGATCGACCGCGCCGATCCGGCCGACCCGATCGCCCGCCAGTTCGTGCCGGCGCCTGAGGAGGCGGTGACCGCCCCGGAGGAGCGCGCCGACCCGATCGGCGACGGCGCCCACGCCCCCGTGCCCGGCATCGTCCACCGCTACCCGGACCGGGTGCTGCTCAAGCCGCTCCACGTCTGCCCGGTCTACTGCCGCTTCTGCTTCCGGCGCGAGATGGTGGGGCCGGACGGTCTGGGGACACTGAGCGAGGCGGAGCTCGAACGCGCGCTCGCCTACATCGCGGCGAACCCGGCGATCTGGGAGGTGGTGCTGACGGGGGGCGACCCCTTCGCGCTCTCGCCCCGCCGGCTCGGCGACATCGCCGGGCGGCTCGGGACGATCGCGCATGTGCGGGTGATGCGCGTCCACACCCGCGTGCCGGTGGTGAGCCCCGCCACGGTCACGGACGACCTCGTCCGGGGCCTGAAGCGGTTCGGGCGGGCGGTGTTCGTGGCGCTGCACGCCAATCACGCCCGCGAGTTCACCGAGAGCGCCCGCGCGGCCGTGGCGCGGCTGGTCGATGCCGGGATCCCGGTGGTGAGCCAGTCGGTGCTGCTGCGGGGCGTCAACGACGACCCGGCGAGCCTGGAGGCGCTGATGCGCGCCTTCGTGGAGAACCGGGTGAAGCCCTACTACCTGCACCACGGCGACCTCGCCCCCGGCACCGGCCACCTGCGCACGGAGATCGCCGAGGGGCAGGCGCTGATGCGGCACCTGCGCGGCCGCCTCTCGGGCCTCGCCCAGCCGACCTACGTGCTCGACATCCCCGGAGGCCACGGCAAGGTCCCGGTCGGGCCGGGCTACCTGCGGGAGGGGCCGGAGGGCATGCGGGTGACGGATCCGGACGGGCGGGAGCATC
>NZ_LSIX01001149.1:0-853 GCF_001556475.1 Methylobacterium sp. CCH5-D2
GTGAAGATCAACATCCACGAGCAGATCTTCGCCTGGCGCAAGGTGCTGGCCGAGGAGCACCAGATCCCGATGCTCAAGCAGGGCATGATGAAGGCCGCGGGCGCCGTGCTCTCAAGGCCTGCGGCCTACCGGGCGGCGATCGGCGCGGCGGATTCGGCGCTCAAGGTGCTGCCGCGCTTCGCCGTCTACAACCCGCTCAACACCTGGGGGAAGAAGCGCGAGATGCCCGACGCTCCCCGGCAGAGCTTCCACGCTTGGTACAGGGAGAACCGCATGAAGGACGGCGCCAAATGAGCGCGCGCGACGCGATCCTGGCCGAGATCCGGAAGAACCGGCCGGCGGGCGAGCACCCGCTGCCCGCGGTGCCGCGGTTCACGCCGCTCGTCGGCGACGACCTCGTGGCCGAGTTCGGCGAGCGCCTGAAGCGCATGGGCGGTCGCATCGCCGAGCCCGGGGCGGACGACGTCTTCGCGGGCGTGCGCGAGCGCCTGGACGGGGCGAAGGTCGTCGCCTCCGCGGTGCCCGAACTCGCCGGCAACCGCGATCTCGAGGCGGTCGCCCGGCCGCGGGACGTGGACGACGTCGACGTGGCGGTGGTGCGCGCCGTGTTCGGCATCGCGGAGACGGGCTCGGTGCTGTTCACGGAAGGTCAGTTGATCGTGAACGCGGTGGCCTACCTCGCCCAGCACCTCGTGGTGCTGCTCGATCCCGCCGACATCCTGCCCAACGTTCAGGCAGCCTACCTGCGCCCCGAATTCGGGCAGGCCGCCTACGCGGTGCTGCATACAGGGCCGTCGGCCACCGCCGACATCGAGGGCGTGCTGATCCACGGGGCGCAGGGGGTGCGCTCCCT
>NZ_LSIX01000114.1:0-2375 GCF_001556475.1 Methylobacterium sp. CCH5-D2
CCCGCTCCGCCGAGCGGGTCCGCCACGCTTTCAGACTGACGAAGGCCATGAAATCTCCGCCAGCGATGAGCCGGCTGCTCGGGTCGGCGTGGAGTGCAACAATGTTGCAGCAAGTCCCGCCCGTCCTGTCAAGTTTTCCCGGCCCCATGCCGGGGCGCGTCACAAAGGCATCGAAACGCTCCACAAACCTGCTAGAGCCTGCCGGAAGCCTTCGGCACCCCGTCGCCACGGGGCGAGGACGGGAGATCTCTGTTGCGACCCTGGCGGGACGGACCGGGCGACCGGCGCGGCTACCACCACGGCAACCTCAAGGAAGCCCTGATCGAGGCGGCGCGCCGCTTCATCGCCGAGCGGGGCATCGCGGGCTTCACCCTGGTCGATGCCGCGCGCCTCGTCGGCGTGACGCCGGCCGCGCTCTACCGCCACTTTCGCGGTCGCGAGGCGCTGCTGGAGGAACTGGCCGGGCGCGGATTTGCCGACCTCGCCGAGCGCCTCGCCCGGGCGCTCACCTCCCGCGGCACCGCACTGGAGCGCTTCACCCGGATGGGCGAAGCGTATCTGGCCTTCGCCGAGGAGGAGCCGGCCTACTACGCGGCGATCTTCGAGACGCGGGGCCTCCACGTCAGCATCGACTCTCCGGCTCGGCCGAGCCCGTTCGACATGTTGGTCGAGGCGCTGCGGACGACCTTCCCGGAGGGGTTCGGCGGCGTGACCCCGCGCTTCATCGCGTTGGAGGTCTGGGCGCTGGCGCACGGCCTCGCCACACTTTCGGCCGCGGGCCACCTGCCGAAGGGGCCGGGCCTGCCCGACAAGTACGAGCTCCTGCGCGCGGGTGTGCTCGCTCTCGTTCACGGCGCGGGTACCGGACGGCCCTGACCGTCGCGCCCGCGCGTGCCCGCCCCTTGAAACGCTCACGGCGACCCCGCATGTTAACGTCGTTCACATGAACGCGGAGCCCACCCGTGAGCACAACCTCATCCAACCCCTGGGCCAACGGCAGGGTCTGCCGCTCGGGCCCCTTCCCGCGCCGCTCGATCGAGATCGGTGCGATCGTCCTGGCCTTCATCTACTGGTGGCCGATCGGTCTCGCCCTCGTCGCCTGGAAGGTGGCTGGCTATCCGGCGCTGTCCGAGTTGCGCGGTCTCGGCGAGCGTCTTCGGGATGGCGGCCGGCCGGTCTCGCGCTTCGCCCAGGCCTTCGAGGCTGCCAACCGCGGCTCCTCCGGCAATGCGGCCTTCGACGATTACCGCCGGGCCGAGCTCGACCGTCTGGAGGCCCAGCGCCGCGCACTCCAGGAGGAGAGCCGCGCCTTCGCGGCCTTCGTGGAGGAACTGAAACGGGCCAAGGACCGCGAGCAGTTCGACGCCTTCATGGCCAAGCGCCGCGCCGAGGGCGGTGAGGGTTCTCGCAGCGTCTGACCCGATCCGCCGAACGCCATCCGGGCTCCCCGCTTCCCGCGGGGGGCCCTTTTTCATACGCCGAACCTCCCGCGGGTTGTTGCATGGCCGCCGCCAGTTCGGCACACCGTCACCGCGGGTAGGCAACGGGGAACGACATGGCGGCGTCCGTCACGGTGGTGGACCATCCTCTGGTGCAGCACAAGCTGACGCTGCTGCGCGACCGCGAGCGCTCGACACAGGGATTTCGCAATCTCCTCAATGAGATCGGGATGCTGCTGGCGTACGAGGTGACGCGCGACCTGCCCCTCGAACCGGTGATGATCGAGACCCCGATCCAGACGATGGAGGGGCGGCAAATCCAGGGCAAGAAGCTTGTGCTCGCCCCGATCCTTCGCGCGGGCGTGGGCTTTCTGGACGGCATGCTCTCGTTGTTGCCCTCCGCGCGCGTCGCCCATATCGGCCTCTATCGAGATCCAGACACGCTCGAGGCGGTCGAGTACTATTTCAAGGCGCCATCCGACCTCGCTGACCGCACCGTTCTGGTTCTGGATCCGATGCTGGCGACCGCGAATTCCGCCGTCGCCGCGCTGCAGCGGTTGAAGCAGCGTGGCGCGCAGGATCTGCGCTTCGTCTGCCTGCTAGCCGCGCCCGAGGGCATCGCCCGCTTCCAGGCAGCCCATCCTGACGTGCCAATCTGGACCGCCGCGATCGACAGCCATCTCGACGATCACGGCTACATCGTGCCGGGCCTCGGTGATGCGGGGGACCGCATGTACGGCACCCGCTGATCCCGGCCTCTACGGCCGCGCCGCCGGCGGGCGGCGCCGTCCGGCCCCTCCCCTATCGGGACCGTCGTGAATGGGGTGCGACCGTCCCGTGGTATCACCGGTCGGGAGAGGGTTGTCCGATAACCCAGATGCGCGAACGGCCCGCCCTCTGGAGAGGACGGGCCGTTCGGATTTGGTTGCGGGGGTT
>NZ_LSIX01001150.1:0-3381 GCF_001556475.1 Methylobacterium sp. CCH5-D2
TCGCCGGCCCGGGCGGCGGCAGCGCCGGGAAGCCCGTGGGCCTCGTGCATTTCGGTCTTGCCGCGAAGGGGCGCCCGGTCGTGCACCGGGAGCGCCGCTTCGGCGATGCCGGCCGGGCCGAGATCAGGCGGCTCGCGGTTGCCGAGGCGCTGGACCTCCTGGACGAGGCGCTCCCCGCCAATCCTGGCGGCTGAAGGCGGCAGCGATCCGCTGCCTTCCGGCGCTCGCCCCGCGCCGCCGGTGCGCGCGGCGGTGGACGCCCTGCCCCTGGGCTGACCCGCGGGCGGACGCACCTCCGCGATCGCCGTTGCGCTCCCACCCAATCGACGTAGGATCGCCGGGCGAGAGGAACGCCCGATGGAGCCAAGCCCCGCGGTCTGCATCGTGGGCGGCGGCCCGGCCGGAATGATGGCGGGGCTGCTGCTCGCCCGCGCCGGCCTCGCCGTCACGGTGCTGGAGAAGCACGCCGACTTCCTGCGCGATTTCCGCGGCGACACGATCCACCCCTCCACGCTCGACCTGATGGACGAGCTCGGCCTCGGCGACGCCTTCCGGGCCCTGCCCCATCGCCGGGTCGAGACGCTGGCCGGCGTTCTCGGCGGGCGCTCCTACCGCATCGCCGACTTCCGGCACCTGCCCGCGCGCAACCGCTTCATCGCGCTGATGCCGCAATGGGATTTCCTCGATTTCCTGGCACGCGCCGGCCGCCGTCATCCCGGTTTCCACCTGCAGATGCGGACGGAGGCGACCGCCTTCGTCGAGGAGGCGGGGCGCGTCGCGGGCGTGCACGTGAGGGGACCGGAGGGCCTGCGGACCATCGCGGCCGATCTCGTCCTGTGCGCGGACGGGCGCCACTCGGTCCTGCGGGCGCAGGCCGGCCTGTACCCCCTGGCGTTCGGGGCGCCGATGGACGTGCTCTGGTTCCGCCTCTCGCGCCGGCCCGAGGAGGACGAGGCGACGGCAGGCCATCTCGGCCGCGGCCGTATTCTCGTGACCCTCGACCGGGGCACGCACTGGCAATGCGCCTACGTGGTGCCGAAGGGCGGCGCGCCCCCGATCCGGGAGCGCGGCCTGGCGGCCTTCCGGACCGAGATCGGCGCGCTCGTGCCCTTCCTGGCCGGACGGACCGATGAGATCGCATCGTGGGAGGAGGTGAAGGTGCTCACCGTCGCGGTTGACCGGCTCGAGCGCTGGCACCGGCCGGGCCTGCTCTGCATCGGGGACGCCGCGCACGCCATGTCGCCGGTCGGCGGCGTCGGCATCAACCTGGCGATCCAGGACGCCGTCGCGGCCGCAAACCTGCTGGCCGCGCCGCTGCGGGCGGGTACGCTGACGGAGTTCGACCTCGCCCGCGTCCAGGCCCGCCGGATGCGGCCGGTGCGGCTGACGCAGGGCCTGCAGCGGCTCATCCAGGATCGGGTGATCGCCCGGGTGCTCGGCGGCGACGGACCCTTGAGGCCGCCGCTCGCCCTGCGCCTCCTCGACGCCCTACCCCCGCTGCAGCGCCTGCCGGCCCGGCTGATCGGGCTCGGCGTCCGGCCGGAGCACGTCGCCGGGCCAGGGCGCCCTCAGGCCGTCGCGCCGTAGATCCGGTCGGCCCGGCCCTCGAAGGCGTCGGTGAACTTGCGGAAGGCCCGGTCGAACATCGTGCCCATCAGGAGGCCGAGCGTCCGGCTCTTGAACTCGTAGGTGATGAAGAAGTCGACGTCGCAGCCGCCCGTCGCGTTCTCGCGAAAGCTCCAGCGGTTCTCGAGATGCCGGAACGGGCCGTCGATATACTCCGCCACGATCTTGAGCGCCGGCCGGTCGAGGCTCACCCGCGTGGTGAAGCGCTCGCGGATCGCCTTGTAGCCGACCCCCATCTCGGCGACCAGAACCTCCTGGCCCTCCGCGCTGCCGGGCACGCGGCGCAGCACCCGCAGCGACTCGCAGAGCGGTAGGAAGGCCGGATACTGCTCCACGTCGGCCACGAGGTCGTACATCTGCTGCGGCGTGTGGCGGACCGCGCGGGTAACCCGGAAGGAGGGCATGCGAAACCGAGGAACTCAGGCGGATCTGGCGGGAGCGAGGCGGGCGTTGCGGGCCGCCTGGAGCCGGGCGAAATCCTCGCCGGCATGGTGCGAGGAGCGCGTCAGCGGCGTCGCCGAGACCAGCAGGAAGCCCTTGGAATAGGCCGTGGTCTCGTAGGTCTTGAACTCGTCCGGCGGCACGAAGCGCACCACCTCGTGGTGCTTCTTGGTCGGCTGCAGGTACTGGCCGATGGTCAGGAAATCGACGTCGGCCGAGCGCAGGTCGTCCATCAGCTGCACCACCTCGTTCCGGTCCTCGCCGAGGCCGACCATGATGCCGGACTTCGTGAAGATCGTCGGATCGAGCTCCTTCACCCGCTGCAGCAGCCGCACCGAGTGGAAGTAGCGCGCGCCGGGACGCACGGTCAGGTACTTGCCCGGGACCGTCTCGAGGTTGTGGTTGAACACGTCGGGCTTGGCGGACACGACCACCTCCAGCGCACCCTCCTTGCGCAGGAAGTCCGGCGTCAGGATCTCGACCGTGGTGCCGGGGCTCGCCCGCCGGATCTCCGCGATCGTGCGGGCGAAGTGCTCCGCGCCGCCGTCCTTCAGGTCGTCGCGATCGACCGAGGTGATCACGACATGGTGCAGCCCGAGCTTGGCGACCGAGTCCGCGATCTTCAGGGGCTCGTCGGTGTCGAGCGCCGCGGGCAGGCCGGTGCGCACGTTGCAGAAGGCGCAGGCCCGCGTGCAGGTGTCGCCCATGATCATGAAGGTGGCGTGCCGCTTCTCCCAGCACTCGCCGATATTCGGGCAGCCCGCCTCCTCGCAGACGGTGACGAGGCCGTGCTCGCGCACGATGGCACGGGTCTCCGACCAAGCCTTCGAGCCCGGCGCCTTCACGCGGATCCAGTCGGGCTTGCGGGCCTGGACGGGCTGGTCCGGCCGGTGCGCCTTCTCGGGATGGCGCGGACGCGCGGTCGCCGGGCGAGGATCGTTCGTCAGGAGATCGAGGACGACGGCCATACAGGAATCTTCGCCTCACCGCGCAGGCGCTCCCGCGCCGGCGGGGCTTTCTCAGGGAAGTCCCTGACTTAAGCCCTTACCCCCGTGACCGCAAACCCGCGCGACCGCCCGCCGCGCTCCGGGCGGGACAGCCTCGCCGCCCCGTCACCGGAAAGCCCGCGGACGCTGCGTCCCGGACCCGGCGGCCGCCCTTCGCCGACGAGGCAGGCGAGGACGCCCGGCCGGGCGAGACCGAGCTCGCGCACGCAGCCGGCAGCGCGCGTTGAATCGGCGTGCTCCGGCACGGGTTGTCAGCGCACGCCGGAACGGCTTAGTCAGCCCACGTCCCGGCGGGACGCTCCCGAAC
>NZ_LSIX01001151.1:0-361 GCF_001556475.1 Methylobacterium sp. CCH5-D2
ACCCCTCAACGTCTCGGGCTCCGAGACGTCCCAACACGCTCGGGCGCGGCTCTAGTCGGCGGGTTATAGGTTCGACAGTGTGCGTCCGCGGGCCGCTTTGATGACTTCGTGCGCGGGGATGGTGACCCAGGTATCGCCGCCGAGATCTGCCCCCGCCTCCAGCCAGTCGCCCACGATCCGGTAGCCGAGGGTGTAGCCGAGCCAGCGCGGATACCGTCCCCCGAAGCCGAAGAACCACGCGCGGTGGTCGTGACCGTTGCCGACGAGGGTCGCGTTGTCCGGCAGGTTGGCCGCGATCACCTCGTCGGTAACGGCGCATTCCCACGGCTCGGGCGGCGAGCCGAACAGGCGGTTTACGAAC
>NZ_LSIX01001152.1:0-1435 GCF_001556475.1 Methylobacterium sp. CCH5-D2
CAGGTCCGAGAGGCCCGGAGAAGAGGCGTTGCGTCCAGTCGTCGAGCCGGAACCCTTGCGGCGCGAGGTATTGAATGCCGCCGCCCAGGGCCAGCGCGGCGGCGCCGGCGGCGAGGCCGCGGCCGGCCCGCACGGCAAGTGACCGTCGCTCCGGCCAGGCGGAGAGCAATAGCGCCCCGGAGAGGAGAACGAGGGCCAGGGCGGTCAGCGCCACCATCGGTGCCTCGCCCGGCAGGATGGTCCGCAGGTCGGGGATGTCGAGCAGCCAGCCCGTCATCACGGACGCTGAGGTCGCGAGCCCGAGGCAGGCGGCTGCGCGGGACGTCATTCGCGCCTTGCCTACCGCACCCGCGGCCGGGGTTGCGGGTCGCTTGGGGTCAGCCATGCGCGACCGGTCCCGCAAGGCGGCCGGGATCTGGTCCGTTTGTTCGTTCCTCGTGCTCGAACCACCTCATCGACTTGTCGTCCCATCTAATCCCACTCACCGGCATGGCCCTGGTGGAACGCGCCCGCCGACATGCCGTTCGTCGGCGGGGCACACGCTTCCCGAGGCATGTGACCTTGCCGGGCCGGGGATTCCGCACACGCCACGCGCCCGGCTACTTCGCCTTGCCGCCCTTCCTGCCGAGTTCCGCCTGGGCGGCGGACGACTTGCGCGGGTTCGGCTTGCCCTCGTGGCTCGCCTTGGCGTTTGCCTTCCTGGCCGTCCCGCTGCCGTGGCCCTTCTTCTCCGTCATCGCCGCCTCCGTCATAAGAGGCGGCAATGCCCGGCCCGCCCTTCCGTTCCGGGTGGGCCGCGTTCCGTCGTGGAAGGCGCCCCTCCCGGGACCCGGGAGGCGCCGCCCGCTGGGCGTCGGTCGCCGCCGTCGCCGGCGAGGCCTGCGAGCGTCCTGACGGGTGACGGCGCGGGGGCGGACCGCTCAATGGGCGGTGGGGATGGCGAGCGGGCTCATGTAGTCCGCGCTGGCCTGCGACAGCGGAACGACGATGGCGCAACGGAGGCCTTCCACATTGAAGTCGAGCGCCACCGTCCCGTCGAGTTCGCGTTCGACGCTGACCGCGATCAGGCGCGTGCCAAATCCCCGCCGCGACGGGACGGAAGTCGGCGGACCGCCGCTCTCCGCCCAGTCGAGGTGCAGGCGCCGCGCGCCGTCGCCGGTCCGCTCAACGCTCCAGCGGACGCGGATCTCGCCGCCCGGCACGCTCAGCGCACCGTACTTGGCGGCGTTGGTGGCGAGCTCGTGCAGGGTCATGCCGAGCGAGAGCACGTGCCGCGGCGACAATGCCACGTCGGGACCTTCGAGGACGATGCGGCAGGAGCCGCCGCGGTAGGGGCCGAGTTCGGCCTCCACCACCTCGCGCAGCGGCGCGCCGCTCCAGTCGTCCCGGGTGAGGAGGTCGTGGGTCTTCGACAGGGCCAGGATGCGCGCCTCCA
>NZ_LSIX01001153.1:0-3750 GCF_001556475.1 Methylobacterium sp. CCH5-D2
CCGCTCGACGCCGCGGCCGGCGCCGTCTTCGCGGGCGTGCCGAACCTCGTCCTCACGCCCCACATCGCGGGCGTGACGCAGGAATCGAACGTGCGCGTCTCGGCCGTCACCGCGCGGGCCGTGCGCCGCCACCTCACGGAGCGCTAAGGCGATGGCCACCCTCACCCTCACGGAAGCGGAAGCGCTCGCCGCCGACGCGCTCGTCCGCTGCGGCACCCTCGAGCCCGCCGCCCGCAGCGTCGCCCGCGCGCTCGTCGGCGCGGAGGCCGACGGCCTGAAGGGGCACGGCCTCTCGCGCGTCGCCCCCTACGCGGCCCAGGTGCGGGCCGGCAAGGTGGTGGGCGACGCCCTCCCCCGGGCCGAGCGCCCGCGCCCGGGGCTGCTCGCGGTCGATGCCGCGCACGGCTTCGCCTATCCGGCGATCGACCTCGCCCTCGAGGCGCTGCCGACCATGGCCCGGGAGCAGGGCATCGCGGCCGCGGGCATCCGGCGCTCGCACCATTGCGGCGCCGCCGGCCGCCCGGTCGAGGCGCTGGCCGAGCAATCGTGCGTCGCGCTCCTCTTCGCCAACACGCCCGCCGCCATGGCGCCCTGGGGCGGCCGGCGGGCCGTGTTCGGCACCAACCCGCTCGCCTTCGCCTGCCCGCTGCCGGGCCGCGCGCCGATCGTGGTCGATCTCGCCCTCTCGAAGGTGGCGCGCGCCAACATCGTGGGCGCGGCCAAGCGCGGCGAGGCCATTCCGGAGGGCTGGGCCCTCGACGCCGAGGGACACCCCACCACCGACGCCAAGGCCGCGCTCGCGGGCACGATGGTCCCGCTCGGCGACGCCAAGGGCACGGCGCTCGCCCTGATGGTGGAAGTGCTCGCCGCCGGCCTCGTCGGCGCGCGCTTCGCGGACGAGGCCTCCTCGTTCCTCGACGCGGAGGGCGACCCGCCGGGCACCGGCCAGCTCATCATCGCCATCGACGCCGCCGCGCTGAGCCCGGACGCGCCGGAGCGCTTCGCCGCGCTCGCCGGGGCGATCGAGGGCCAGGATGGTGCGCGCCTGCCGGGCGCCCGCCGGCTCGGCCTGCGGCAGCGCGCGGCGGAGGCCGGCCTCGACCTGCCCGACGCGCTGGTGGCGGAGATCCGGGCCCTGTGAGTGGATCGCCTGTGCGGCGCGGCGAACCTGTGATTGCCCCGGCCGGTGGGGCGACGTAAGCGAGAGGAGGGAGAGGTGCTGGACACATCCTTCGACGCTCTGCCCGCGGGTGGGGCACAGCGTCGTCACGAGATGGAACGGTCAGGCGCAGGTCAGGCGGGTTCGGGGCGCGGCGGCGCGGTCGGTTTCCGGCCGCTCTACCGGCAGGTCTACGACACGCTGCTGAAGCGCCTCGCCGACGCGGTCTGGCAGCCGGGCCAGATCCTGCCGAGCGAGGGGCAGCTCGCCGCCGAGCTCGGGGTCAGCCAGGGCACGGTGCGCAAGGCGCTCGACGCGCTGACCGCCGACAGCCTCTTGGTGCGCCGCCAGGGCCGCGGCACCTTCGTGGCCGACCACGACGACAAGCAGAGCGTCTTCCGCTTCTTCAAGCTCAGGCCCGACGGCGACGGCACCGGCATGCCGACCAGCCGGGTCACGGCGATCGCGGAAGCGCCCGCCAGCGCCGACGAGCGCGGGCGCCTCGATCTCGCGCGCGCCGCCCGCGTGGTGCGGATCGAGCGCGTGCGCCTCGTCGATGCGCGGCTCTGCGTGTCGGAGACGATCAGCGTACCGGCGTCCCTCTTCCCCGGCATCGCCCAGATCGAATTGCCCAACACCCTCTACAGCCTCTACGCCGCCCGCTTCGGCATCACGATCGCGACCGCGAACGAGCGCCTCAAGGCGGTGGCGCTGGGCGCCCGCGAGGCCGGCCTGCTGGAGGTGGCGGAGGGCACGCCCGCGCTCGAGATCGACCGCGTCGCCGTCGATCTGGAGGAGCGGCCGGTCGAGTGGCGCCTCTCGACCTGCCTGACGCAGGAGATCCACTACCTCTCGGTCCTGCGCTGACCGGGGCCCAGCGCCGCCGGCGTTCCGCGGCGAGAAACCAGGGGGAACGCGCTGCATCGGCCGGACGGAGCGCGCGATCGCGGATCGCGGATGACGGAACCTCTCGGGGCGGCACGATCTGCGCATCGGCCGGCGGCCGTGCGGATCCCCGTCGGGCGGGAGCGGGCGTCAGCGCGTCAGCGCGGGGGCGGGGCGCTCGATCGCGGCGGACGGGACGGCCGCGTGGGCGGCGAAGTGGACGCGCCCGGCGAGGATGAGGAGCGCGAGGCCCCAGAACAGGGCGACGCCGAGGTTGCGCGCCCGGTATCCGTCCGGCATCGCGTCGCGGTGGCCGGGCCGCTCGACAGGCTCGCCGAACGGGTCGTAGGCGGAACGCCGCGGGTGGACGAGAGTGGGCATGGGCGGAGTATCGCGCCCGGCCCGGGAGCAGACAATGGTTGCATCGCTGCGATCTTCCACGCTCAGGGAGAACGCCCTTCTTCCCAAGGCGCCGGAGAGAGAGCGTTGTTCCCCTACCGTGTGAGGACGAGACCATGAGCGCCAAGGCACCCGCGAAGGAGGCTCTGCCCGGCACGGCCGCCGGCGAGGCGCCCTCGCTCCTGCCCGGGCTCCTCGTCTGCCTCGCGATCACGGCGGCGGCGGTCGCGGTGCAGGCGGTCGAGGAGCATCTCACGGGCCACCCCTATGTCGAGGCGCTGGTCGTCGCGATCCTGGCGGGCATCGCCTTGCGCACCGTCTGGGTGCCGGGCGAGCGCTACCGGGCCGGCATCGCCTTCTCGGCCAAGCAGGTGCTGGAGGTGGCCGTCACGCTGCTCGGCACCTCGATCAGCCTCGGGGCGATCGTGGCCTCCGGCCCCGCGCTCCTCATCGGCATCGTCGGGACGGTGATCCTGGCGATCACCGCGAGCTACGGGATCTGCCGGGCGCTGGGCCTGCCGGCCCGGATGGCGATCCTGGTGGCGTCGGGCAACGCCATCTGCGGCAACTCGGCGATCGCCGCGGTCGCGCCGGTGATCGGCGCCGACAGCAAGGACGTCGCCGCCTCCATCGCCTTCACGGCGGTGCTCGGCGTGCTGATGGTGCTGGGCCTGCCGCTGTTCCTGCCGCTCGCGGGCCTCAGCGAGCACCAGTACGGGGTGCTGGCCGGGCTCACCGTCTACGCGGTGCCGCAGGTGCTGGCCGCCACGGTGCCGATCAGCCTGCTCGCCACCCAGGTCGGCACGCTCGTCAAGCTCGTGCGGGTGCTGATGCTCGGGCCCGTCGTGGTCGCCTTCGCGCTCATCGCCCCGCACCTGCCGCCCGAGGGCGCGACCGGCAAGGCGGGGCCGCGCCGCCTCGGCTTCTTCAAGCTGGTGCCCTGGTTCATCCTGGGCTTCCTGGCGCTGGCCACCCTGCGCTCCCTCGGGCTGGTGCCGGAGGCGGTGGTGCAGCCGGTCACGCGGCTCGCGGGCCTACTCACGGTGGTGTCGATGGCGGCCCTCGGCCTCGGCGTGGACGTGCGGGTGCTCGCCCGCGTCGGCGCCCGCGTCACCCTCGCGGTCACCGGCTCCCTGCTCGTGCTGCTGGCGATCAGCCTCGTCCTGATCCGCGGGCTCGGCCTCGGCTGAGACCTTTTCGGGCCGAAGGGTTCGGCCGGTTGGGTTGAGCCGCGCCGTGCCCCCTCTCCCTCTGGGCAGGGCGATCGCATATGCCGAGCGAGCCTAGCCCCGGTCAGGCGCGGGTCC
>NZ_LSIX01001154.1:0-9934 GCF_001556475.1 Methylobacterium sp. CCH5-D2
GCCGCGCCCTCAGCAACAGCGCCCGGTCCAGATCGGCCCGAACGACTTCCAGTCCTTCGAGCGCCTGCTCGGCGAGATCCAGGACGCGTACTCGCACGAAGACAAGGTCGGCCTGCGAAACCTCGCGACGCCGGAGATGGCCGGCTACTTCGAGGAGGAACTCCAGGCGAACGCGGCGCGCGGCGTCGTCAACCGGGTGTCCGAGGTGAAGCTCCTGCAGGGCGACCTGTCGGAGGCCTGGGGCGAGGGCTCGGACGAGTACGCGACCGTCGCGATGCGTTACGCGCTGAAGGACGTCACCCTCGACCGCCGCTCGAATCAGGTCGTCGAGACCGGCGCCCCACAGGCGACCGAACTCTGGACCTTCGTCCGCCGTCCGGGCCGCCCGTGGATCCTCTCGGCGATCCAGCAGACCGCCTGATCGCAGATCGGGATTTGGGTAACGAGGGCCGGCATCGCGAAGGCGGTGCCGGCCTTTTTCGCGCGCGTCAGCGCCCGCGGGCGCGGTCCCAGGCCGTCGCCAGGGCGACGAAGCCGGCGACCGGCACCTCCTCGGCCCGTGCGGTGTCGGCGATGCCGGCCTCCGCGAGCAGCGGCACCGGATCGCCGCCGAGGGCCTTCAGGCTCTGGCGCAGCATCTTGCGGCGCTGCCCGAAGGCCGCGCGCGTGACCGACTCCAGAGCACCGACCCGGCAGGGTAGAGGATCGGTGCGGGGCCTCAACTGCACGATGCTCGACGTCACCTTCGGCGGCGGCACGAAGGCCGAGGGGCTGACGTCGAACAGGATGTCGGCCTCGGTGCGCCAACCGCAGAGTACGCCGAGCCGGCCGTAATTCGCCCGGTCTCCCTCGTCGGCCACGATCCGTTCGGCCACCTCCCGCTGGAACATCAGGGTCAGGGAATCCCACCAGGGCGGCCAGGCCTCGGTGTCGAGCCAGCCGGTCAACAGCGGCGTGCCGACATTGTAGGGAAGGTTGGCCACGATCCGTGTCGGCCCGTCCCCGATCAGCGGGCGCGGGTCGAATTCCAGCGCGTCCGCGTCCACCACCTCGAGCCGGCCGGGATAGTGCGCGGCGACCTCGGCGAGCGCGGGGAGCGCCCTGGGGTCGCGCTCGATCGCGATCACCCGCTCCGCGCCCTCGGAGAGCAGGGCGCGGGTCAGTCCGCCCGGGCCGGGACCGACCTCGACGACCGTGACCCCGGCGAGCGGACCCGCCGCACGGGCGATGCGGCCGGTGAGGTTGAGATCGTAGAGGAAGTTCTGGCCGAGGGCCTTCTTCGGCTCCAGGCCGTGCCGCGCGACGACGTCGCGCAGCGGCGGCAGCCCATCCGGTGCGCTCACAGCTCGTCGTCGGGATCGAAGTGTCGCATGTCCGTCCGGCGTCCGGCGTAGAGGCTGAGGGGGATCACCTCGGCGCTCTCGGGCAGACCGAGACCGGCATTGCGGGCGAGACGGTCGGCAAGGCGCAGCGCCGCGATCAGGCTGTCGGGCCGGGCGAGGCCCTGGCCGGCGATGTCGAAGGCCGTGCCGTGGTCGGGCGAGGTGCGGATGAAGGGAAGACCCAGGGTCACATTCACGCCCTCGTCGAAGGCGATGGTCTTGATCGGGATCAGGGCCTGATCGTGGGTGGGTGCGAGCGCCACGTCGTAGGTCTCCCGCGCGCGGGCGTGGAACAGGGTGTCGGCCGGCAGCGGCCCCCTGATGTCGATGCCCTCCGCCCGCAGGCGCGCCACGGCCGGGGCCAGCACGTCGCGGTCCTCGGTCCCGATCGTGCCGGCCTCGCCCGCGTGCGGGTTGAGACCGGCCAGGACGAGGCGGGGCTTCTCCAGGCCGAAGCGCGCACGCAGATCCCGCACGACGGTGCGGGCGGTGTCCACGACGAGATCCTGGGTGAGCAGGGCCGGCACGTCGCGCAAGGCGACGTGGATCGTCACGGGCACGACCGAGAGCGTCTCGCTCCAGATCATCATCACGGGCTTCGGCGGTTCCAGGCCCGGCGGGACCGCCAGGGCGGCCAGGAACTCGGTGTGTCCGGGATGCGCGAAGCCGGCCCGGGTCAGCACGTACTTGGCGATCGGGTTGGTCACCACGGCGCTCGCGCGGCCCGCCTTCACCCACCCGACCGCGGCGGTGATCGACTCGATCACCGCGCCCGCGTGGACCGAGTCCGGCCGGCCCGGCAGGGCCGCGACCGTGGCGCCGCTCGGGAGCGCCACCACGGGCAGCGCCCTGGGAAACACCTCGGCCGCCGTCTCCGGGTCGATCTCGGCCACCGGAACCGGCAGGCCCATCCGGTCGGCGGCGCGCTCCACGAAGGCCGGGTCCGCGACGAGGAAGAAGGGTGGCAGCGGGTGCGCGCCGCCGCGCGCGAGCCAGGCCGCGAGGGCGAGTTCGGGTCCGATCCCGGCCGGGTCTCCGAGGGTGAGGGCGAGAGGGGGCATGGGCGGGCCTGACGATGCGCGGGCTTGCGCGGCCGGCGGTGCGGCGCTCGTGGTCTGCGATCTAAGGGAATCCGGCGCGCCCGCAAGCCGCGGGCGGCCTCAGCGCACCGAGGCGATGCCGTCGTTGGTGGTGACGGTGCCGACGTTCTGGCGCAGGTCCGCCTCGCCGAGGGTCTTCAACTCGACCCGCAGCAGCACCGTCTGGTTCCGCTCGCGCGTGCCGAGCGCGGTGGCGATCGGCGAGACGATGTAGTTGAGCGAGACGGTGGTGCACTCGTCCTGGTAGCCGCCGCCGAGGCTGAGGCCCGAGAGGTAGAACCGGCCCGGGTTCTGATAGACCGGCAGGGTACCGGTCGGGTCGGCGAGGTAGCCCGTCAGCGCGGTCGCGTAGAGGTCGCGGGTGTCGAGGTAGTGCGTGAGGTCGACCAGCGCCGAACCGGTGAGGAACCAGTTCGGCGTGATGTTGTAGGTCGCGCTCGCGGTCACGCCCTCGCGGCGATGGCTGAAGCCGAGCAGCGGCTGCGCCTCGTAGTAGGAGTAGAAGGTCGCGAGCGTCAGCGGCAGGAACGGCGCGAACCGCGCGGTCACGCCGGCCTCGAAGCGGTTGACCTTGAAGTCCGCCTGGTCGAACCGCGCCCGGCTGATGAAGGAGATGTTCTGGTTCGGCGAGACCTGGAAGCGGCCGACGAAGTCCGAGCGGCGGGTCTCCAGGCCGGATTCGAGGCCGACATTCGCGATGTCGCCGCGCCGGAAGGAGTTGACGCCCGCGACCTGGATCGACTCGCCGAACATCACGTTCGTGTACCAGCCCGACGCCGTCACGACCGAGTACTGGCCGCCGAGATTGGCGCGCACGCCGCCCTCGGCGCGGTCGTAGCCGGAGAACTTGTCCCACTCGAACAGCGAGGTGTCGTCGAAGACGAGGCTCTGCGCGTCCTCGTTCGGAAGCCGGCCGATCCGGGTCTCGGAGGGGCGCGCGATGATCTGGGCGATCGGCTCGATCGTGTGGACGCCGAGCGGCCCGAAATCGCTGACGAACGGGTAGCGGTAGTCGAGGCCGACCGCCGGGATGACGCGGCCGTTGAAGCCCTCGCCGACGTTGGCGATCGTCGGCACCAGGGCGTTCTGGTAGCCCGACAGGCTCGGATTGGTGAAGAAGGCGTCGGCCCGCAGGTAGGTGAACGGCGTGAAGCTCTGGCCCGCATCGTCGATGAAGGTGCGCCGCCAGGAGGCCATGGCCGAGGCGCGCGTGTTCGTTCCGGCGAGGCCCCGGATCAGGCAGGACGCCGAGTTGAAGGTCGAGCAGGTCTCGTAGAGCGGGTAGCTCACCCCGTTCACGCTCGGGCTGAACAGGTACGCGCTCGTCCGCGGCAGGCCCTGGAAGTCGGTGGCCTCGCGGGTCAGGCTGGTGATGTTCGCCTCGAAGCGCACCTCGCCGCCGATCTCGCCCGGCCCGTTGATCCGCTTGTCGTAGTCGATCACCGGCGCGACGATCGGCTGCTCCTTCTGCCAGTCGAAGCTCGACAGACCCTTGAAGTAGTAGCCCCGCGCCTCGAACCACGAGCGGTCGCCCTGGCCGATCAGGTAGGCGGTCGAGACCGCCTCGCGGAAATAGTCCGTCGTGATGTTCTGGTTGCGGATCCGGTAATTGTCGAGGAACCACTTGTCGGTGACGCCGACGAGGTCCCAGCCGGTGCGCCAGCGATCGTTGATGTAGAAGCGGCCCCGGCTCTCGATCGAGCCCCGGAAGTCGCGGTCGCCCGCACCCAGGGGGCCCGGCAGGAAGGCCGAGGGCGTGGTCTGGAAGATGCCCGACAGGCGCAGGTTGAAGCTGCCGTTGTCGAGGCGATGGCGATACTCGGCTTGGCCCAGCACGCCCTGGCGGCTCAGGAAGGCGGGCGAGAGCGTGAGGTCGTAGTCCGGCGCGAGGTTGAAGAAGTAGGGCACCGACGCGCCGGTGCCGACCGCCGTCGAGGTGATGAAGCGCGGCGTCAGGAAGCCGCTCTTGCGCTTCACCGTCGGGTCGGGCGCCTCGAAATAGGGCAGGTAGGCGACCGGGATGCCGGCGATCTCGAGGGTCGATTCCTCGAAGTAGACCGTGTGGGTCTCGTTGTTGTGGACGATCTTGGCGGCGCGCACCTGCCAGAGCGGGGGCACCTCCGGGTTGTCCTTGCACGGCTCGCAGGCCGTGTAGGTGCCGTAGTCGAACCGGGTCTGCTCGCCGGCGATGCGCTCGGCGCGCGGCGCGGAGAAGCGCGTGCGCACGGTCTCGCCCCGCCGATCGACCGATTGCTGGATGCGCAGCGAATCGATGAAGCCGGTCTTGAAGTCGTCGGTCAGCTCCATCCGGTCGCCGGTGACGACCGCGCCGTCCTGGTCGGTCAGGCGGACGTTGCCCTCGGCGAAGACGCGGGAGGAACCGCGGTCGTAGCGCACCCGGTCGGCCTGCAGCGTGCGCGGGCCGTAGTGCAGCTCGGCATTGCCCTTCGCCGTGACGGTGTTCTTGTCGTTGTCGTAGATCAGCTCGTCGGCCTCGACGAGGAGCTTGTCGCCCGGCTTGCCCGCGGCCTTCTTGGCGAGCGGGTTCGCGGCCGATCCGGACTGCGCGAGCGCGGGCGTCGCCGCCGACGGCAGCCCCGTCAGCAGCGTCATCAGCCCTGCGATCCGCGCGATGTCGGAGACCTTACGCAACGCCTGTCCCAGCTCCGGTGACGTCCGTCGTCACGAACCCAACCACACCCGCCTCCCGAGGCCCGCTCGAACGAGCGGGTTCAGCGACACGCACGGAACGCCCGTCCACCGTGGCCCGGCAAGGCGGCCGGGCCGGCGCGGCGGGCGTGACCGTGCGGTGCGCTCAGCCGTCTTCCTGGTACAGAAGCGTGAGCGTACCGAGAAGGCTTCCTACCACGGCCGGCAGCCACGCCGCCACTGGCGCCGCCACGATACCCGCAGCTCCGAGGCCTTCCATGACCTGCCGGGCGACGTAGAGCGCGAATCCCGCGGCGACCCCCCCGAGGACGAGTTTCCCGACGCCACCAAAGCGGAAGAACCGTAAGGAAACGGTTGCGGCCACCAGCACCATGGCGACGAACAGGACCGGGCGCGCCCAGAGGACGTCGTACTGGAGGCGGTACCGTGTGGCGTCGAGGCCCGCCCGTTCGGTGCGCGCGATCGTGTCGGGCAGTTGCCAGAAGGGCACGGATTCCGGCGGGGTGAAGCGCTGCCGAACCTGGCCGGGGTCGAGCGTCGATGCGATCAGGTAGGTGCCGAAGCTCTCGGGCGGCGCCTGGGATGTGAGAAGGCGCACATCGCTGAGCTCCCACCAGCCGTCGTGGAGCGTGGCCCGCGCCGCGACGATCTGGGAGAGGAAGCTGCCGTCCTCGTCGAAGGTGAAGACCTGGACGCCGGCGAGCGTCGTGGTGCCCTCCACCGCCGTCTCGGCCCGGATGATGGCCGAGCCGTCGAGGCTCTTCTGGCGCATGTAGAGCGCCTTGCCCGAGCCCCCCTTGGTGGATTTGGCGAAGATCTTCGCCTCGATCTCGGTCGAGCGCTGTTTCAGGGCGGCCGAGACCGGGTTGTAGATCCCGATCGCGACGCTCCCGATAGCCAGGGCGACGAACACCCCCGGCTGCAGGAACTGCCAGGCCGAGATCCCGGCCGCGCGCGCGACCACGAGTTCCAGCTTGCGCGAGAGTTGCAGCAGCGCGGCCATCGAGCCGAACAGCACGGCGAAGGGCAGCACGCCCTCGGCGACGGCGGGCGTTCGGTAGAGGGAGAGCTGCGCCATCAGGCCCGCGGAGGCGCCCTCGGCGTCGCCCGCGCGGCGCAGCAGTTCCACGAAGTCGAGCGTGTAGACGAGCGCGAACACGGTGAGGAACACCCCCAGCACCGTCCGGGCGAAGCGCTTGGCGAAGTAGAGCCCGAGGGTCCGGCCGATCAGCACGCGCCTCTAGCTCCGCGCCAGGCGGGGCAGGCGCGGCGCGAGCCCCCGGAAGGCCGCGGCGCACCGCGCGTTGAAGGCGCGCACCCGCGGGCCGTGGAAGATCACGAGCGCCGACAGCCCGATCGCGGCGAGCGGCACCGCGTAGACGGCGACCACCGCCGCCTGGCTGCGCGCCGCAGCGCTCACGGCGGCGAAGCCGGCGATCCGCAGGAGCACGACCGCCAGGACCGCGCCCGCCACCGCCACGCCCCGGCCCGAGCGGGTGGTGCGCGGGTCGCCGAGCGCCGCGAAGGCGATGAAGGCGAGCGCGAGGGGATAAAGCCAGGAGGAGAGCCGGTCGTGCAGCTCGGCCCGGAAGCGGCCCTTCTGCAGTTTGAAGTAGACCTCGTCCCGGTCGGGGAAGAGCAGCTGCGTGGTCGAGCGCTCGCGCGGCTTGTAGACCACCTCCGAATCGGGCGGTGCGAAGGCCGCAAGGTCGATGGTGTAGCGCTCGAAGGTCAGGATCGAGGAATCGCGGCTGTCCTTCTGCTGCTGGTGCACGCTGCCCTTCTCCAGCGCGAGGTAGCTCTGCCCGTCCACCTCGATCGCGTTGCCGCGCTCGGCGAGGTAGACCTTGCTCTTGCCGGCCTCGCGCGCGTCCTGGATGAACAGGCCGAGCAGGGTGCCGTTCTGCCCGCGCTCGCGGAAATGGAAGGTCAGCCCGTTGTCGAGGCTGGTGAACTGGCCCTCCTTGACGACGTTCGCGATGAAGTCGCCGCGCACCCGCGTGATCACGTCGCGCAATTCCTGGAAGCTTGCCGGCATCACCACGATCGTCAGGAAGCCCACCAGGAAGCTCACCGCGAGGGCGAGCGTGAGGAAGGGGCGCAGGATCGCGCGCGGCTTCATGCCGGCGGCCGACATCACGATCAGCTCGGAATCGCCGTTGAGCCGGTTCAGCGCGTAGATCACCGCGATGAATAGCGCCATCGGGGCGATCACCACGACGAGGGTCGGCAGCGACAGGCCGGTGACGAAGAGGAAGATCAGGAGCGTCTGCCCCTTGGCGGTGATCAGGTCGAGCTCGCGCAGGGCCTGTGTCACCCAGATCGTGCCGGTGAGGCCGATCAGGCAGGCGAGGCAGGCGCCGAGCGCGATGCGGAAGATGTAGCGCTCGATCTGGGTCATCGCGTCGGCTCGGATCTCCCTCGAACTCGGCCTGAGCTCCGCCCCCTCTTTGGCCGGCTCCGGGTTCCGGCATGGCGCGCGAAGTGCGGCGGTTTCAAGAGCATTCGCGCCGCGTTGCGTTCTCCGCCTCAGCGGCTACACAGGGCAGACAACGCAGGGACGCTCCCGCGCGGGGGCCGCCCTGCGCCAGGAACGGCAGCGAAGCTCGGAAAGCAACCACATGGCGGACGGCATCACCATCACCTTCGCTCCGGTGGGCCGGGCCGGCGGGGGCGACCTCGTCGTGTTCGTGGGCGACGACCTCGCGCTCGGCTCCGCGGCGCGCGAGGTGCTGGGCGCGGCCGGCATCGATCTGGTGGCGCGCGCCGCCGCCTCCGAGCAGTTCCGGGGCCGCCAGAACACGGCGCTCTCCCTGCCGGCGCCGGCCGGCGTCGAGGCCGACCGCCTCGTCGTCGTCGGCCTCGGCACCGACAAGGACCGGGCGAAGATCGAGTGGCCGGTGCTCGGCGGCTTCACGGCGGGCAAGGTCTCGGGTCGCGCCGCACGGGTGGTGCTCGACTGGCCGGGTGCCGAGATCGGCCCGCGCGAGGCCGCGGATTTCGCACTCGGCGCGCGCCTGCGGGCCTACAGCTTCGACCGCTACAAGACGAAGAAGAAGCCCGACGCCGAGGACAAGGCCGGCTCGGCCCTGACCCTGATGCTGCCCGGCCACGCCGAGGCGGAGGCCGCGGCCGGCGAGGCCCGCGCGGTGGCCGAGGGCGTGACGCTCGCCCGCGACCTGATCAACGAGCCGCCGAACGTGCTCTCGCCGGCGGAGTTCGCGGCCCGGGCCTCGGAGCTCGCCCGGCTCGGCGTCGAGGTCGAGGTGCTGGAGCCCGCCCGCCTGCGCGAGCTGAATTTCGGCGCGCTGCTCGCCGTGGCGCAGGGCTCGGTGCGCGAGCCCCGCGTGGTGGTGATGCGCTGGAGCGGCGGCCGGCCGGGCGAGGCGCCGCTCGCGCTGATCGGCAAGGGCGTGGTGTTCGATTCCGGCGGCGTCTCGATCAAGTCGGCCGGCGGCATGGAGGACATGAAGGGCGACATGGGCGGCGCGGCCGCCGTCGTCGGCACGCTGCACGCGCTCGCCGCCCGCAAGGCCAAGGTGAACGTGGTCGGCGCCATCGGCATCGTCGAGAACATGCCGGACGGCGCCTCCTACCGGCCCTCCGACATCGTCACCTCGATGTCGGGCCAGACCATCGAGGTCATCAACACGGACGCCGAGGGTCGCCTCGTGCTGGCCGACGTGATCTGGCACGTGCAGCAGACCGAGAAGCCGAAGGCGATCATCGATCTGGCCACCCTCACCGGCGCGATCATCGTGGCGCTCGGCCAGGACATCGCCGGCCTGTTCTCGAACGACGACGACCTCGCGGGCAAGATCACCGCGGCCGGGGAGGCGACCGCCGAGAAGGTCTGGCGGATGCCGCTGATCCCGGCCTACGACAAGGCGATCGACTCGAAGTTCGCCGACATGAAGAACACCGGCGGGCGCCATGGCGGCGCGGCGACCGCGGCCGCCTTCATCAAGCGCTACGTCAACGACACGCCCTGGGCGCATCTCGACATCGCGGGCGTCGGCATGTCGTCCACCCCCAACGAGATCAATCGCAGCTGGGGCGCGGGCTGGGGCGTGCGTCTGCTCGACCGGTTGGTGCGCGACAACTACGAGGGGCGGTAAGGGCTCGGGGGGCCGCTTCTCTCCCTCCCCCCTCTGCGGGGGAGGGAGTATGACGCGGGGTTCAAGTCCCGCCGCCCGATTGCCGTGTAGAGTACCCGAGTGATGCGCGGAGCACCGATCCTCCTGGCCGCCGCCCCCGTCGCGGCGGCGCTCGCCGCCCTGGCGCTCGCGGCGGCGACGGGCCTCAGCCAGCGCTCGGGCCTGCCCGGGGCGGTCGAGCCCTTCGCCTACGGCTTCTTCCTCGACCGCTACCCGCTCTTCGCCTTCGGCCTCGTGTACGGACTCGTCCGGATCGTCTGCGCCGTCTCGGCGCCCGGGCCTGCGTCCCCGGTCCGCCGGGCGGTCCTGGGCCTCCTCGGCCTCGGCCTGCTGCTCGCCGTCTCGCTCTACCCCACCTTCGGTGGTCTCGTGCTGCGCGCCGGATTCGGCACCGGCTCGATGGCCTTCCTCACCAACACGCCGCTCTGGGCTGCCTACGCCATCGGGGCCGCGGTCGCGGCGCTGCTGTTCGGCCTCGCCCTGGGCGTGCCGGTGGTGCTCGCGACGCTGAGACGCCGCGCCACGGAGGGGTTCTGGCGGCGCGTTCGGCGCGGGCTGGTGACTGCGACGGCGAGCTTCCTCGCGCTCTGGATCGGCGCGGCCGTCCTCGGGCTCGCCCGCGAGG
>NZ_LSIX01001155.1:0-451 GCF_001556475.1 Methylobacterium sp. CCH5-D2
CCCGCCGTGGCGTGCTGCGGGTTCGCGGCCAAGGGCCGTTCGAGAGACGGGAGCTGATGCCCCTTGCGTCGCCTGCGGAGCCAGCCGCACGTCCCTCAGGCGGGGTCGACCATCGGCGAGAGGGCCTCGATGATGCGGCAGTCCGCGACCGACCCGCAGCCGCACTGGCCGATGACCTCGCGCAGTTCCGCGGCGAGCCGGGCCAGGTCGGCCAGCTTGCGCTCCACGTCGGCGAGGTGGGCGCGGGCGATGATGTCGACCTCGGTGCACGAGCGCTCCCGGTCGTCGGAGAGCGCCAACAAGTCCCGGATCTGCTCCACCGTGAACCCGAGGGTGCGGCTCCGCCGGATGAAGCTCAGCCGGCGCAGGTGCTCGGGCCCGTAGAGCCGGTAGTTCCCGCTCGACCGCGCCGGCGGGGGCAGCAACCCGACCTTCTCGTACCACCGGACCG
>NZ_LSIX01001156.1:0-1418 GCF_001556475.1 Methylobacterium sp. CCH5-D2
CTACCGTCCCTGCCGGCGCCGCTCGGCCGGTCCCGCCGCGTCCGGGCGGCAGCGCCGGCAGGGACGGTAGCCGGCGGCCTCCGCCTCGGACGGTCCGGGGTAGAAGCGCACGTTCTCGCGCCGGGCCGCCCGGGACGGGCAGCTCGGGCGGCAGTACACGCCGGTGGTGCGCACCGCGAAGACGAAGCGTCCGTCTGCGGCGGCGTCGCGGGCGGCGAGCGCCGCCCACATCGTGGCCTCGTCGAGGGGACGGACGGCCTTGGGGGGTGCGGTGGCGGTCGGATCGGGCATCGCGATGTCTCCGGTCTGGAGGCCTTTCGGGGATCGAAGCCCCATCCTGCCGTTCGCGCGCGTCGGCGCATCCCGCGCCTTGCCGCCGAATCCTACCAGACCAGGCGCTCGATCACCGCGTCGGGCCGCACCGCCTGCGTGGCGAGCCAGCCGGCGATCTCGCCGAGGCGGTGGTGCTCGGCCGTGACGCCCAGCTCCTCCGCGTGGATACCCCGGGCGACGAGGAGGCTGGCGATGCCGAAGCCACGGGCGCCCGCGATGTCGGTGCGGATCGCGTCGCCGACCGCGACGACCCGGCCCGCGTCAGGCGGCTCGCGCCCGTCGAGCTCGCCCGCGCGGGCGAGCGCAGCCTCGTAGACCGGCCGGTGCGGCTTGCCCGCGTAGACCACCGCGCCGCCGAGATCGGCGTAGGCCGCGGCCAGCAACCCCGCGCAGGGGATCAGCCGGCCGTCCGCCTCGACCACGAGGTCGGGGTTGGCGCAGATCATCGGGACGCCGCGCGCGTGGAGCGCCCCGAGCGTGTCGCGGTAATCGTCGGCCGTCTCGGTGCGGTCGTCGAACAGGCCGGTGCAGAGCACGAGATCGGCGGCCTCGGCCGCGACCAGCTCCACGTCGAGGCCCCGGAAGATGCCCGCGTCGCGCTCGGGCCCGAGATGGTAGAGGCGGGTGCCGGGCCGGTCGGCGATCAGCGCCCGGGTGAGGTCGCCCGAGGTGACGATGGCGTCGTAGGCCTCGCGCGGAACGCCGAACCCGTCGAGGATGCGCCCGACGCCCTCGCCCGGGCGCGGCGCGTTCGAGACCAGCACCACCCGGCGCGGGCGCTCCGCCCCGGCATGGTGCCGGAAGCGGATCAGCGCCTCGCCCGCGCCCGTGTGCGCCCGGCGGCCGTCGTGCAGCACCCCCCAGACGTCGCAGAGGATCAGGTCGTAGGCGTCCGCGATCTCCCGGAAACCGGAGAGCGTCGGGATGCGAACGTGACGGGTATCGTGCTCGGTCATGCGTGGTCCTGCGGCGGTCGCGGCGTCCGGTTAGGCGGACGGGGCGGCGATGGCAACGGCCGAGGACTTCAGCTTGCCCGGCGCAGGAAGGAGCGGAAGGGCCGGCGCTGCGGCGGCTCGGGCTCGGGC
>NZ_LSIX01001157.1:0-7603 GCF_001556475.1 Methylobacterium sp. CCH5-D2
CGCCTGCGGCGAGCCCGGCGGGCGCACCGCCGGGACGCTTGCGGCCCCTGCACGGGCAGGGCATGACATCCGGGACAAGTCCGGCTGCGCGGCGTTTCCCGCGAACGATCGGGCACCATTCAGGGAAGAAGCGTGATGAGCGAGAAGGTCGTCGCCGTTCAGGATGCTTGGCGCCAGGGCGCCCACGTGGACGATGCCAAGTATCAGGAGATGTACCGTGCCTCCGTGTCCGATCCGGACGGGTTCTGGGGCGAGCACGGCCGGCGCATCGACTGGATGACGCCGTTCACCAAGGTGAAGGACACGAGCTTCGCCCCGGGCAACGTCTCGATCAAGTGGTTCGAGGACGGCAAGACCAACGTCGCCTACAACTGCATCGACCGTCACCTCGAGACCCGCGGCGACCAGACCGCGATCATCTGGGAGGGCGACGACCCGAACGAGTCGCGGCACATCACCTACCGGGAGCTGCACGCGCAGGTCTGCCGGATGGCCAACGTCCTGCGCAACCGCGGCGTCTCCAAGGGCGACCGGGTGACGATCTACCTGCCGATGATCCCGGAGGCCGCCTACGCGATGCTGGCCTGCGCCCGGCTCGGCGCGATCCACTCCATCGTCTTCGGCGGGTTCTCGCCGGACTCGCTCGCCGCCCGCATCCAGGGCTGCGAGGCCAAGGTGGTGATCACCGCCGACGAGGGGCTGCGCGGCGGCCGCAAGGTGCCGCTCAAGGCCAACGTGGACGCCGCCATCGGCCGCCTGCCGAAGGACGCCGTCGATCACGTCATCGTGGTGCGCCGCACCGGCGGCAGCGTGGCGATGGAGCCGGGGCGCGACGTCTACTACCACGAGGCCGCCGAGCAGGTGACCGACGCCTGCCCGGCCGAGGCGGTGGAGGCCGAGCACCCGCTCTTCATCCTCTACACCTCGGGCTCGACCGGCCAGCCGAAGGGCGTGGTGCACACCACCGGCGGCTACCTCGTCTACGCCGCGATGACGCACGAATACGTGTTCGATTACCGCGAGGGCGACGTCTACTGGTGCACGGCCGACGTCGGCTGGGTCACGGGCCACAGCTACATCGTCTACGGGCCGCTGGCGAACGGCGCGACCACGCTGATGTTCGAGGGCATCCCGACCTATCCCACGAACGCCCGCTTCTGGGAGGTGATCGACAAGCACAAGGTCAACATCTTCTACACGGCGCCGACCGCCATCCGCTCGCTGATGGGTGCGGGCGAGGGCCCGGTGAAGACGACCTCCCGCGCCTCGCTCCGCGTGCTCGGCTCGGTCGGCGAGCCGATCAACCCGGAGGCCTGGGACTGGTACTACCGGGTGGTCGGCGATTCCCGCTGCCCGATCGTCGATACGTGGTGGCAGACCGAGACCGGCGGCATCCTGATCACCCCGCTGCCCGGCGCCACCGCGCTCAAGCCCGGCTCGGCGACGCGCCCCTTCTTCGGCGTGCAACCGGTGATGGTCGATGCCGAGGGCAAGGAGATCGCGGGTCCCTGCGAGGGCAACCTCTGCATCAAGGATTCCTGGCCCGGGCAGATGCGCACGGTCTACGGCGACCACGAGCGCTTCGAGCAGACCTACTTCTCGACCTACCCGAACCTCTATTTCACAGGCGACGGCGCGCGCCGCGACGCGGACGGCTTCTACTGGATCACGGGCCGCGTGGACGACGTCATCAACGTCTCGGGCCACCGCATGGGCACGGCCGAGGTCGAATCCTCGCTCGTGGCCCACGCCAAGGTGGCGGAGGCGGCAGTGGTCGGCTTCCCGCACAACGTGAAGGGCCAGGGCATCTACGCCTACGTCACCCTCAACGAGGGCGAGGAGGGCGACGAGGCGCTCCGCAAGGAACTCGTCGCCTGGGTGCGCAAGGATATCGGGCCGATCGCCTCGCCCGACCTGATCCAGTTCGCGCCAGGTCTGCCCAAGACCCGCTCGGGCAAGATCATGCGCCGCATCCTGCGCAAGATCGCCGAGGACGACTTCTCGACGCTCGGCGACACCTCGACGCTCGCCGACCCGGCCGTCGTCGACGACCTGATCGAGAACCGGCAGAACCGGGCGTAGCGATGCTCCCGGCGCCGGGCCGGCGAGGATCGGCCGGCGTCGCCGCGCGGCGACATCTGTAACGGGATGCGGCTCCGGCTCTGATCCGGGGCCGTTTTCGCGCGTCTACCGATGAGACCCAGACCTGTCCCGCGCGATCTCAATAAAAGCTGCTACGCGCGAACGGGATATGTTAATCCTCGCGCCGACGTGATTATCGCTTTTGCGTGATGCGCGGCAGAACTGCATCGCGAAGCCTGGGGGACGGATCCGCCGGTGCCCGCGCCGGACCGCCCGAGAAGAACAAGGCTGCCATCATCGACGAGGCCGGGTCGCGCCGACATTCGGAGGAGTACGCCATGAGTAGAGGAACCACCCTGGGCTCCGTGGGGACCGGCCCCGCGGCGAGCGCGCCGCGGAGCATCGGTGCCGAGCCCGTCTCGTCCACCGACCGCATCGCCCGCAGCCCGCTCTTCCAGCAGCTCGTCGCCGAGCGGACCCGCTTCGGCTGGACGCTCACCGCGGCAATGCTGGTGGTCTATTTCGGCTTCATCGGGCTGATCGCCTTCGACAAGTCGCTGCTCGCCGTGAAGGTCGGCTCGACCAGCACGCTCGGCCTCGTGCTCGGCGTGTTCGTGATCCTGTTCGCCTTCGTGCTCACGGGCCTCTACGTCGCGCGCGCCAACACCCGCTACGACGCGCTGAGCGCCGAGCTGAAGCGGAGCCTCGGCCAATGATCCGCGCCGCGCTCCTCCTCCTCGCGTCGCTGGCCGCCGGCCCGGCGCTCGCCGCCGGCCCCGACCTCGGCGCCGTGCAGCAGCAGGCCACGAACTGGCCCGCCATCGTGATGTTCCTGTTCTTCGTGCTGCTCACGCTCGGCATCACCTACCGGGCGGCGAAGGGCTCGAAGTCGGCAGCCGACTTCTACGCCGCGGGCGGCGGCATCTCGGCCCGCACCAACGCGCTGGCGATCGCGGGCGACTACATGTCGGCGGCCTCGTTCCTGGGCATCTCGGGCCTCGTCTACACGTCGGGCTTCGACGGGCTGATCTACTCGACGGGCTTCCTGGTCGGCTGGCCGATCGTGCTGTTCCTGATCGCCGAGCGCCTGCGCAACCTCGGCAAGTTCACCTTCGCGGACGTGGCGAGCTTCCGCCTCGACCAGACCGCGATCCGCATCATCTCGGCGACCGGCACGCTCGTCGTGGTGGCCTTCTACCTGATCGCCCAGATGGTCGGCGCGGGGAAGCTGATCCAGCTCCTGTTCGGCCTGCCCTACCTCTACGCGGTGATCATCGTGGGCGTGCTGATGATCGTCTACGTCGCCTTCGGGGGCATGAAGGCGACCACCTGGGTGCAGGTGATCAAGGCCTGCCTGCTGCTCGGCGGCGCCACCTTCATGGCGGGCGCGGTGCTCTACCGCTACGGCTTCAACCCCGAGACGCTGTTCGCGAAGTCCGTCGAGGTCCACCCGAAGGGCGAGGCCATCATGGCGCCCGGCGGCCTGGTCGCGAACCCGGTCGAGGCGATCTCGCTCGGCGTCGGCCTGATGTTCGGCACCGCCGGCCTGCCGCACATCCTGATGCGCTTCTTCACGGTGTCGGACGCCCAGGCCGCCCGCAAGTCGGTGTTCTACGCCACCGGCCTGATCGGCTACTTCTACATCCTCACCTTCATCATCGGCTTCGGCGGCATCGCCCTGCTGATGTCGGATCCGAGCTACTTCAAGCTCGGGCCGGCCGGCGCCTTCGACAAGCTGAAGGACATGGTCGGCGGCACCAACATGGTGGCGGTGAACCTCGCCAACGCTGTCGGCGGCCCATACTTCCTGGGCTTCATCTCGGCGGTCGCCTTCGCGACGATCCTCGCCGTCGTGGCGGGCCTGACCCTCGCCGGGGCGAGCGCCGTGAGCCACGACCTCTACGCCCAGGTGATCGCCCGAGGTCGCACCACCGAGGCGCACGAGGTCAACCTCTCGAAGATCGCCGCGGTGGTGATCGGCGTCGTGGCGATCTGGCTCGGCTACGTGTTCGAGAACCAGAACGTCGCCTTCATGGTCGGCCTCGCCTTCTCGGTCGCGGCCTCGTGCAACTTCCCCGTGCTCGCCATGTCGATCCTGTGGCGGGGCACCACCACCTGGGGCGCACTCGCGGGCGGCCTCGTCGGCCTCGTCGCGGCGGTCGTCATGGTGGTGCTGTCGAAGGCGGTCTGGGTGGCCACGCTCGGCAATCCGGCCCCGCTCTTTCCCTACGACAACCCGGCCCTGTTCTCGATGCCGCTCGCCTTCGCGACGATCTGGGTCGTCTCCTCGATCGACCGTTCGCGGCGGGCGGCGCGGGAGCGGGCCGCCTTCGAGGCGCAGTACGTGCGTTCCGAGACCGGCATCGGCGCCGCCGGCGCGCACGCCCACTGAGCGGGCGAAGAGGAGCCTTCGACAGACCAAGACGTGAGGGCGCGGCCGGACGGCCGCGCCCTCGCGCGCGTCTTGAGGCCGCCTCGGGCCCGTCTTGGGCCATCTTGAGGCCGTCTTGGGCGCGGCCCGGGCACATCTGCGGCGGATCGCCCCGTTACAGATGCGGAAATTCTGTCGACCGCGCACCGTTCGCGGCGATTTACCTATTGGGCGGTTCCAAGGCATGCGGTAACAAGATTGTGCACATGCGCTGAGCGCATGAAGGCGGGACGAAGCCGGCCAACCGGACGCCCGTGCACGCGATGTTTTGGAGGATCGACAACAATGGCTGTGGCAACCGCAGTACCGCGGGCCGGGGACTCGGCAAGGCCGATGACCGCAGGCGAGAAGAAGGTCATCATGGCCTCCTCGCTCGGCACCGTCTTCGAGTGGTACGACTTCTTCCTCTACGGCTCGCTCGCCACCGTCATCGGCGCGCAGTTCTTCTCGGCCTACCCGGAAGCCACGCGCAACATCTTCGCGCTGCTCGCCTTCGCGGCCGGCTTCATCGTGCGTCCCTTCGGCGCCCTGGTGTTCGGCCGGCTCGGCGACCTCGTGGGCCGCAAGCACACCTTCCTGGTCACCATCCTGATCATGGGCATCTCGACCTTCGCGGTCGGCCTGCTGCCCTCCTACGCCACCATGAACGCCTACGGCATCGGCTGGGTCGCCCCGGTCACCTTGCTGATCCTGCGCATGCTCCAGGGCCTGGCGCTCGGCGGCGAGTACGGCGGCGCGGCGGTCTACGTGGCCGAGCACGCCCCCCCGGGCCGGCGCGGCTTCTACACCTCGTTCATCCAGGCGACCGCGACGCTCGGCCTGCTGCTCTCGCTGATCATCATCCTGTCGACGCAAGGCTATGTGAACAGCGCCTTCCCGGCGACCACGATCACCAACGCGGACGGCAGCACCAGCACGCTCACGGCCTTCCAGGTCTGGGGCTGGCGCATCCCGTTCATCGTCTCGGTGGCGCTGCTCGCGATCTCGGTCTGGATCCGCCTGCAGATGAACGAGAGCCCGGCCTTCCAGAAGATGAAGGCGGAGGGCACGCACTCCAAGGCGCCGCTCTCCGAGGCCTTCGGCCAGTGGAAGAACGCCAAGTGGGCGCTGCTGGCGCTCCTCGGCCTCACGGCCGGCCAGGCGGTGGTCTGGTACACCGGCCAGTTCTACGCCCTGTTCTTCCTGCAGAGCATCCTGAAGGTCGATCAGTTCACCGCCAACGTGATGGTGGCGTGGTCGCTGATCGCGGTCACCGGCGGGTTCCTGGTCTGCGGCGCCCTCTCGGACAAGGTCGGCCGCAAGCCGATCATCCTGGGCGGCTGCCTGCTCGCCGCGCTCACCTACTTCCCGCTGTTCCACATGCTGACGGCCAACGCCAACCCGGCGCTGCACGCGGCCCAGCAGAACGTGCCGGTGGTGGTGAAGACGAACACCGCCGAGTGCTCGTTCCAGTTCAACCCGGTCGGCACGGCCAAGTTCACCAAGGAGTGCGACGTCGCCAAGGCGCTGCTCGCCCGCTCGGCCGTGAACTACACCACCGAGAACCAGCCGGCCGGCAGCCCGACCGTGGTCAGCGTCAGCGGGAAGGACTTCCCCGTCGCCGACCCGGCCTTCGCCAAGTCGGTCTCGGCCGCGCTCACCGAGGCCGGCTACCCCTCGGCCTCGAACCCGACGGTGATCAAGGCCGCCCACCCGCTCGACATCTTCACGGGCCAGAAGCTCGCGGTGATCGGCGTCCTGTTCATCCTCGCGGTCTACGTGACGATGGTCTACGGCCCGATCGCCGCCGCGCTGGTGGAGCTGTTCCCGACCCGGATCCGCTACACCTCGATGTCGCTGCCCTACCACATCGGCAACGGCTGGTTCGGCGGCCTCCTGCCCGCCACCGCCTTCGCGATGGTGGCCCAGACCGGCGACATCTACTACGGCCTCTGGTACCCGATCGTGATCGCGCTCTTCACCTTCGTGGTGGGCCTGATCTTCATCCCCGAGACGAAGGATCGGGACCTCATGGCCTGATCGAGCCGACCGGCGCGGCGACGCGCCGGGCACGGGAGGAGCGCGCGGGGTTGGGCCGGAAGGCCCGCCCCGTTCGCGTTCGAGGGCTCACCGCACCAGGGCGAGGCGCGGGGCGACCGACCGGTCCGCATCCAGCTCCGCCTCCAGTTCGGCGGCGAGCGCGAGGAAGCGGCGCCGCACCTGCGGAGCGAACGGGTTCTGCCGCTCGATCGCGGCGAACACCTCCGGCGCGTAGTGCCGCACCATGCCGACCGCCTCCATGATCCGCTCGAAGCTGCGGGTGGTCATCCGGGCGGGCAGCGGCTCCATCCGTACCAGCACCTTGGCGACGAGGTGGGTCAGGCCCTGGACCACCGCCATCTCGCGGTCGTGCGCCTCGGGCGTGGTCAGGATCACCTCCAGGCCGAGCAAGCGGCGCAGGAAGGCGGCAGCCCGCAGGCCGCCCCGGCCCCGGACCGGACAGGCGGCGAGTTTCAGGCCGCGGATCCCGTCGCGGGCACTCTGCGGGCCGAAGAGCGGGTGCGTCGCCAGGATCTCCGCGTGGGCGGGCAGTTCCTCGCGCAGGATCGCGGCCGGGACCACCTTGACCGAGCCGACATCGGCCACCAGCGCGCCCGGACGCAGGTGCGGGGCGAGGGCGCGCGCCACCGCCCGCAGGGCCGGGACGGGCGTCGCCAGGATCACGACCGGGCAGGCGGCGGCGGTCGCGAGGTCGGCCGGCACGGCGTCCGGCCCGAAGGCGTCCGCGGCCACGAACGGGTCGTGCGCGAGCACGCGCAGGTGCGGCGCGAGGTGGCGGGCGATCAGGCGGCCGAAGGCGCCGAAGCCGATCAGGCCGACGGAGAGGGCAGGGGTGCTGGGCGGGGGCGACACGGCGGAACCTCGGGGTGAGGCGAGGCCGACGGTCCTCGGGAACGAGACCAGCCGCCGGCGACGCGGGCGGCTGGGCATGACGAGCTCGGCCGCTAGGGAAGCGGCGCGCGATAGAGTCCGGCGAGGCGGGGGCTGGTCATGGGGCCGGCGTGTAGGTCGGCGCGTGGCCGGCCGTCAAGCCGGGGGCGGGGGTCTCGG
>NZ_LSIX01001158.1:0-1933 GCF_001556475.1 Methylobacterium sp. CCH5-D2
GGCGTACACGGCAGGGCAACACGCCTCTTCGGGCCTCAGGAGACCTTGCGATGAGCGACCGGCAGCCCGGCTTCGAAACCCTGGCGATCCACGCGGGCGCCGCGCCGGACGCGACGACCGGCGCGCGCGCGACGCCGATCTACCAGACCGCGAGCTTCGTGTTCGAGGACGTGGACCACGCCGCCTCGCTGTTCGGGCTGCAGGCCTTCGGCAACATCTACTCGCGCATCACCAACCCGACGAACGCCGTGCTGGAGGAGCGCATCGCCGCGCTCGAGGGCGGCACCGCGGCGGTCGCGGTCGCCTCGGGCCACGCCGCCGAGTTCCTGACCATGCACGCCCTGATGCAGCCGGGCGACCAGTTCGTGGCGGCCAACAAGCTCTACGGCGGCTCGATCAACCAGTTCAACCACAGCTACAAGAGCTTCGGCTGGGAGGTCGCCTGGGCGGATGCCGACGACCCGGCCTCCTTCGAGGCGGCGATCACGCCCCGCACCAAGGCGATCTTCTGTGAATCCATCGCCAATCCGGGCGGCGTCATCACCGACATCGCCGCGCTGTCGGCGGTTGCCCGGCGCCACAACATCCCGCTCGTGGTCGACAACACCATGGCGACCCCGTACCTGATCCGGCCCTTCGAGCACGGCGCCGACATCGTGGTGCACTCGGCCACCAAGTTCCTCGGCGGCCACGGCAACTCGATCGGCGGGCTGATCGTGGACGGCGGCACGTTCAACTGGGCCGGCGACGCGCGCTACCCCATGCTGAGCCAGCCGCGGCCGGAATATGCCGGCATGGTGCTCTCCGAGACCTTCGGGAATTTTGGCTTCGCCATCGCGGTGCGGGTGCTCGGCCTGCGCGACCTCGGGCCGGCGCTCTCGCCCTTCAACGCCTTCCTGATCCTCAACGGCATCGAGACCCTGCCGCTGCGGATGCGGCGCCACTGCGACAACGCGCTCGAGGTCGCGACCTTCCTGGCGCGGCACGAGGCGGTGGCCTGGGTCAGCTATCCGGGCCTGCCCGAGGACCGCTACCACGCGCTGGCGCAACGCTACACGCCCAAGGGAGCGGGCGCGGTCTTCACGCTCGGCCTGAAGGGCGGCTACGAGGCGGGCGTGAAGCTCGTCTCGAACCTGCAGCTCTTCTCGCATCTGGCCAATATCGGGGACACGCGCTCGCTGGTGATCCACCCGGCCTCGACCACCCACCGCCAGCTCACCGACGCGCAGAAGAGCGCGGCCGGCGCCGGGCCCGAGGTGGTGCGCCTCTCGATCGGCCTGGAGGATCCCGCCGACCTGATCGAGGATCTGGATGCGGCCCTGCGGGCCTGAGCGGGCGGGATCGGACGCGCCTGCGGCAAACGGACTCGCGGCCGGACAAGTTGGCCGCGAATCAGGAACATCACCCGAGCCCCACGGTAGCCCTTCCGGCATCTCAGTGCCGATCCGGAGGGCTTAACCCATGTTCATGCGGCTCGACCGTCTCCAGGCCGAACTTCCCACGCCGAAGCGCCCCGATCCCAACGCCGCCGCGGCCCTGCAGGAGTTGCTGGGCGGCAAGTACGGCGAGATGTCCACGCTCGGGAACTACATGTTCCAGAGTTTCAACTTCCGCAACAAGTCGAAGTTGCGTCCATTCTACAGCCTCGTGTCGAGCATCTTCACCGAGGAGCTCGGCCACGTCGAGCTGGTCTCGACCGGCGTTGCCATGCTCAACAACGGCCCGGGCGACGACACCGAGAACGTCGACGTCTCGAAGGCGCCGTTCCACGAGATGCAGGACGTGCGGCTTGCCGGCGCCTTCTTCTCGCAAGGGGGCGGCGCCACGCCGGTCAATTCCAACGCCCAGTCGTGGAACGCCGACATGGTGACGACCTCGGGCAACCTGATCATCGACCTCTTGCACAACTTCCATCTCGAGTGCGGCGCCCGCC
>NZ_LSIX01001159.1:0-397 GCF_001556475.1 Methylobacterium sp. CCH5-D2
CTCCGAGGTCGCCGCGCTGCCAGGCCGAGGCTGTGCGCAGCAGCCGGCCCACGGGCCGCCGGATGAAGGCGCGCCCGGCGAGCAGCGCCGCGGCGACCGCCAACACGGCGCCGAGAAGGACCAGGGTGACGCCGCGCCAAGTCGCCTCGTCGACGTCGGCGAAAGCTGTCTCATGGTCGCGTCCGACGATCAGCCACGCGTCCGCCGCGGCGCCGGGCGGGCGGATGGCGGCGAGCACCCGCTCGCGCCCGTCGAAGCCGGCGGCGACGCGTACGCCCTCGCCGCGTCCGGTCAGCACCGCGGCCCGCTCCGCCGGCAGCGGCTTGCCGACCCACCCATCGCTGTCCGGGTGGCGAACCAGGATCAGCCCGTCGCGGTCGACCAGCGTGATGCTGGT
>NZ_LSIX01000115.1:0-1194 GCF_001556475.1 Methylobacterium sp. CCH5-D2
TCGCGGGCTGCGCGCGGGGCGGCGCAGGCCCGCGACCGCGAAGGCGCCGAGCGCCGTCACGAGGCAGCCCGAGGCCGTCGCGATGCGCTCCGGGCTCGGGGTCTCGCCGAGCATCAGGGCGGCGAGACCCGTCACCGCGAGGGTGGCGCCGATACGTCCGGGCGAGAAAGGATCTGGGTCCTGCATGCAGACCCTTGTCCGATACGGCGATTGCGGGCTTGTGAAAGCGATCCGTCGAATTGGACCAAAGTCCGCTGCGGAGCTGCGTGGCCGGAGGCTGGATTCGCGACGGCAGCTGTGCGAGGCCAGCGTCAGGCGCCGACACGGGCGCGATCGTCTCAAGGGAGCCTGCCCGATGTTGCCCGAGCTGCGCGTTCTGTACTTCGAGGATCTGGAGGTCGGCCTCTCCGAGACCCTCTCGAAGGTGATCGCCTCCTCCGACGTGGTGGGCTTCGCCGAGATCACCGGCGACCGCAACCCGATCCACCTCTCCGAGCACTTCGCCGCGCGCACGCCATTCGGCACCCGCATCGCCCACGGGCTCTACACGGCCGGCCTGATCTCGGCGGTGCTCGGCACGCGCCTGCCCGGCCCCGGCGCCGTCTACATCAGCCAGACCCTGAACTTCCGCGCGCCCGTGCGCATCGGCGACACCGTGGACGTGACCGTCGAGGTCGCCGAACTGGTGCCCGAGCGCCGCCGCGCCCGTCTCAAATGCACCTGCGCGGTCGCGGGCGAGATCGTGCTCGACGGCGAGGCCCTGGTGAAGGTGCCGACCCGGGCCGAGGCCGACCCGCTGGCCAGCCGCCAGAAAGCGTGACCGGTCCCATGCAGGGCGCCGCCCTGCACCCGCCAGAGGCCTCGGCCTCTGGACACCGGGACTGATGAGCCCCGTGACGCCCGTCGCGATTGTCGATCCGGCCGACCCGCGGCTCGCGCCCTACGCGGCCATGCGCGAGCGCGACCTCGTCGGCCGCCAGGGCCGCTTCATCGTGGAGGGCGAGGTCACGCTGCGGCTGATGGCGTCGGCCCGCGCCCGCTTCCGGACCGAATCCGTGCTGCTGGCGCCCGAGCGCTGGCCGGGGCTCGCGGACGTGCTGGGCCGCCTCGGCGCGCCGGTCTACCTCGCGGGCAAGCCCGTGATGAGCGCGGTTGCGGGCTTCCCCATCCACCGCGGCGTGCTGGCGGTGGGGC
>NZ_LSIX01001160.1:0-13752 GCF_001556475.1 Methylobacterium sp. CCH5-D2
GGTCTCAGTGGGGTCGAGCGCGAGTTCGTTCATGGACGGGGTCTCTGGACGCGACGCGGATCCGAACGGCCGCTCCCCCGAACCCGGCCGCCCGCCCCAGGTATTCCCGAAGGCGGATCTCGGACGATGACTCAGGCCCGACAATACGGCGCAAAGATGTCGGCCGCCGCGCCGGGCACGGATTCCGTTCAGGAACAGGTAACCCTGTGTACGGTCGGCGCGATTAAGAATCGGTGACTTCGCGGGGCGATCCCTGCGGGTCCGGATACGCGCCCGCGGCGATCTGGGCCGCCACCACCCGCGCGACGGCGCGGGTCCGGCGGTCCGGCGCGAGGCCGGGATTCGGCCCGAGCCCGAGACGGTGCCGCTTCAGCGCGACGAGGGCGGGATCGCCCCAGCGCGCGAGGAGCGCCTGGAAGGCCGCGTGGGGGCCGGGGCGGAACGGGCCGGGCAGGCCGGACCCGTCGCGCTGCGGGTGCGGCGGCTCGACATGGGCGCAGGGCACGAGGCCGGGCGGGATCGGCGCCGTCGCGACGTGCCGGCGCCCGAGCCGCAGGATGCGGGGGACCATGTGGGCCCGCGGCCCCGGGGCGCCGTCCGGGACCGCCCCCCTGCGCAGCACCTCGACGCGCCCGAGCGGCCCGGCGAAGACGAGGTCGGGACGATCCGCCGCCGCCACGAAGCCCTCCGGGTCGGGCAGCGGCGCCCCGGCGCGGGCCTGGAGGCGCGCGAGCCCCTCCGCGTCCCCGGCGCGGGCCAGGATCGCGACGGGTCCGAGGCCGAGGCCGAGGTCGAACAGCGTATCCGCCCGCGCGCCCGGGTCGAGCGCCTCGTGGTCGGGCCCGAGCGCGGTGACGGCGCCCCGGCGCGGGCGGGGCAGGGCGGCCTCGGGCAGGCAGAGCGCCACGGCGTGGCTCCAGCCACCGGGCACGGCCGTCTCGTAGGCGACGGCCACGAGATCCGGGCGGGTGCCGAGCGCGATGCCGCCGCGCGCCGTGCGCAGGCCGAGCCTTCCGCCCGCGAGCGGCCGGACGGGCTCGTCGGGGCCGCGCCGGAACGCGGCGGCGGCTCCGAAGGTGCCGAGGCTCCAGCCGGCCTCGGGCTCGGCGAGCAGGTCGCGGATCAGGTCGTGGACCGGATCGCGCGGCGCGGGGGGCACGATCGCGGGCGTCATGCGCGGATCGCTACGATGCGGCCCCCGCGCCTTCAACCGCCGCTCGTAGGACCACCGGATGGACAATCCCACGTGCCTGGATCAAGGCTCGCCGGGTGACCGCCCGCGCCCCGACCGTTCCCACCCGACCCGACGCGCCAGCCGCTCCCGAGCGCGCGCCGGCCGCCGCGCGGCGCGCGCTGCCCTGGGCCGGCTGGTCGACACGGCGTCGCCTGATCGCGGTGGTGCTCGCCATCGACGTGCTGGCGGCGCTGGTCTCCTGCGCGGTCATCGTCCTCAACGCGCGCTCGGCCGTGAAGGTCGAGACCCGGGCCTCGCTCGCCACCGTGGAGTCGCTGGTGGCCGACACGATCCGGCTCGCCGACACGGCCTCGCCCGACACCCTGCTGCAGACCCTCGACCTGCGCTCCCAGGCGCTCCGCCACGTCCGGGTCAGCGTGGTCGACAGCGACGGCGATCCGGTGGGCGAGCCCCTGGGCCGGCCACGCGCCGAGAAGGCGGCGCCCGCCTGGTTCGCCGACCTGATCGCCCCGCCGATCAAGCAGCACACCCTGCCGATCGTGGCGGGCGGGCGCCAGATCGGAGCGGCCCGCATCACCACCCAGCCGCTGGACGAGATCGACGAGATCTGGAGCTACGCCCGGGCGCTGTCGATCACCACCTTCTGCATCAACGCGGCGATGCTGGTGGCGCTCTACCTCGCGGCGGGCCGCGTGCTCGCGCCCCTGGGGAGCCTCGCCCGGGGGCTGACCCAGCTGGAGCGGCACGACTACACCGCCCGGCTCGCCCTGCCGGAAACGCGCGAGCTCGCCGCGATCGCGGCCCGCTTCAACCAGGTGGCGGAGGCGCTCGGCGAGGCGCGCGCCGCCAACGGCCGCCTCAACCGCCAACTCCTGACCGCCCAGGACGACGAGGGCCGCCGCATCGCGCTCGAACTCCACGACGAGTTCGGCCCCTGCCTGTTCGCACTTGAGGCCACCGCCGCCTCGATCGCCCGCATCGCCGCGGGCGAGGCCGAGCCTGCCCGCGACAAGCTCGCGGCGCGCGCCGCCGAGATCGCCGGCATCGTCGGGCAGGTGCAGAGCCGCAACCGCGACCTGCTCAACCGCCTGCGCCCGCACGCGCTGGGCCAGGTTCCGCTGCCCGCCTGCCTCGACCTCCTCGTGCGCGACTTCAGCCGGCGCCATCCGGGCACCCGCTTCACCGGGCGCTTCGCGGGGCTGGGGCCGGGCTATGGCGACCTCGTCGATCTCACCCTGTTCCGCTGCATCCAGGAGAGCATGACCAACGCCGTGCGGCACGGCGCCGCGACCGAGATCGTCGCCGAGGCGGACGAGCGGGACGGGCACCTCGTGGTCAGCGTGCGGGACGACGGCCGGGGGGTGAGCGCCGACCACGGCACCGGGCTCGGCCTCTCGGGGATGCGCGAGCGCGTTGGCGCGCTGGACGGAAGCTTTGCGCTTGACAACGGGGTCCGCGGGGCTGTTGTCCGGATCAGCATCCCGGTCCCGGCCGACCGGGGCGAGGATGCCAGCAGGGTGGAAGCGCCATGAACGCCATCGCCACGAAGGCGGGAATCGCCGGCACGCGGTTGCCGGTCCTCGTGATCGACGATCACCCCATCGTGCTGCAGGGCTGCCGCCGGGTGCTGGAGGATGCCGGCATCGAGACGGTCGCCGAGGCGACCACGGTGGTGGGCGGCTACCGCATCTTCCACCGCCTGCGCCCGCCGATCGTGATCTGCGACCTCACCTTCCAGGGCAGCGGCCTCGCTGGCCTCGGGCTGATCCGGCGCATGCGCGCGGTCGAGCCGGGCACGCGCATCCTCGTCTTCAGCATGCACAACGATCCGGTGATCGTCGCCCGCGCTCTGGAGGCCGGCGCGCTGGGCTACGTGCTGAAGGACCACGCCTCGGCCGAGCTGTTCGACGCCTTCGAGCGGGTGCGGGCGGGCGAGGTCTATCTCGACCGGCGGCTCGCCACCGAGGTGGCGATGCTGCGCACCGACGCGCGCCGCACCCCCGAGAGCCAGCTTACCCCGCGCGAGCAGCAGATCCTGGCCCGTCTCGCCCAGGGCAAGTCCTACGGCGCGATCGCGGCCGACCTCTCCGTCAGCTACAAGACCGTCACCAACGCCTGCTCGCAGATGCGCCAGAAGCTCGGCGTGCGCACGCTCGCCGAACTCATCCACGTCGCCGTCACCCACGCCCAGCGCCAGGGCTGATTGTTTGGGACTTACTGGCGGAACAGGATCGGTTCGTAATCCTGTGCCCCGTTGAGGACGTGCAGCACCGTGATCAGCCCGGCTTCCGGTTCGACGCGGTAGAAGATCAGGTAATCCCGGTGCACCCGGCGTCGGATGCCGCTCGCCTCCCGATCCGGGAGAAGTGGGTAGCCGTAGGGCATGTCGGCCAGTGTCGCGCAGCGATGCTCAAGCTCCGCAACGAAGGTCACGGCTCGGCCCGGGTTGTCCTGCTGGATGTAGGTGCCGATGCGGACGAGATCGGCGATCGCCCTCTCGGTGAGAACAACCCTCACACGGGCTGCCCCTCGTCCGCCATGTTCAGCCGCGCGCGGATCCGGGCGAAGGCTTCTTCCACCGGCACGACCTGTCCCGCCTCCGCGTCGGCGATGCCCTGCGCGAGCGCTGCGTCGAGGGCGCGCAGCCTCGCGCCCTGATCGCGCTCGGCGAGGTAGCGCTCGCGCACGAGGTCGCGGATGTACTCGCTCGGCGTGGCAAACGCGCCCTCGCGCACCTTGTCGCGGACATACTGCTCGAGCTCGTGCGTCAGTGTGACAGTCACCTGGCCGCTCTGTGTCGCCATGCTCGAACCTCGCTCCTCGCGCGACGGAAGCCGTGATTGTCACTGTTCTACAGCGTGGGAGCGGGCTTGTCGCCGCCGGTCGGGGCTGCGCACATAAGGCGGCGCGGGTCAGTCCCGTGGGACGTCAAGGGAATCGCTTTGACCGGTCGCACATCGTTCTCGCAAGAAGCCTGGGCGCGCAACGCCGCCCTCTATGAGACCATCCGCACCATGCCGTTCAACGCGGAACTCGCCGCAGGCTCTCTGAGCCGGGCGCGCTTCCGCCACTACATCCTGCAGGACGCGCACTACCTCCTCGGCTTCGGCCGGGCGCTGGCGCTCGCCGCCGCCAAGGCACCGGACCCGGACGCCTTCGTGCTCTTCGCCCGCGCCGCCGAGGAGGCCGTGGTGGTCGAGCGCAGCCTGCACGAGGGCTTCTTCCGGCAGGAGGGCATCGGCCCCGAGACCTTCCGGGCGACGCCGCCGAGTCCGGCTTGCGACCACTACGTGAGCCACCTTCTGGCCGTGGCCCATGCCGAGCCCTACCCGGTGGTGCTCGCAGCGCTCCTCCCCTGTTTCTGGATCTACCGGGAGGTCGGGCGCGACATCCACGCCCGGGCAGCTGCCGACAACCCGTACCGGGCCTGGATCGACACCTACGCGGGCGAGGACTTCTCGCTGGCCGTCGATCGGGTGATCGCCGCGACCGACGCGGCGGCCGCCGACGCCTCTTCCATCCTGATAGAGCGCATGCACCGGGCCTTCACCCACGCGACGCGCCTCGAATGGATGTTCTGGGACGGCGCCTACGGGCAAGCCGGCTGGCCGGTCTAAGGCCGCCCGCAACCCACTGGCAGGGCTCCCGCATTCCGCTAGCTTGGCAAGTCTGTGACAGTCGAGCGATGGGGGGGCGGATGGCGGCGGGCGCTTTGGGCGATCTGACACGGACCAAGTCCCTGGAGCGGCTGAACGCCGATGCCGAGACCGGCGAGCATACGCTCCAGCGCACGCTGGGCCCGTGGAGCCTGATCGGGCTCGGCATCGGCGCGGTGATCGGCGCCGGCCTGTTCTCGCTCACCGGCATCGCCGCGGCCGAGCACGCCGGTCCCGCCGTCGTCATCTCCTTCGCCATCGCGGCGATCGGCTGCTGCTTTGCCGGCATGTGCTACTCGGAGCTCGCCGGCATGATCCCGGTGGCGGGCTCGGCCTACACCTACGCCTACGCCACCATGGGCGAGTTCGTGGCCTGGATCATCGGCTGGGACCTCGTGCTCGAATACGCGGTCGGGGCGGCCACCGTCTCGGTGAGCTGGTCGCAGTACGTCGTGCGCTTCCTGCACCAGTTCGGCATCGATTTGCCGGCAAAACTGGTGCACTCACCCTTCGAGACCTACACGCTCGCCGACGGCACCACCGGCACCGGCCTCGTGAACCTGCCGGCGATCGTGATCATCGTGGCGGCCTCCTGGCTCCTGATGATCGGCATCCGCGAATCGGCCCGCGTCAACGCGGTCGTGGTGGCGGTCAAGCTCGCGGTGGTGGCCGTGGTGATCGGGCTCGGCGCCTTCTACGTGAAGGCCCAGAACTACGTGCCCTTCATCCCCGAGAACACCGGCACCTTCGGCGAGTACGGCTGGAGCGGCATCATGCGGGCGGCCGGCGTGGTCTTCTTCGCCTATATCGGCTTCGACGCGGTCTCGACCGCGGCGCAGGAGGCCAAGAACCCCCAGCGCAACATGATGATCGGCATCCTCGGCTCGCTCGCCATCTGCACGGTCATCTACATCCTGTTCGCGGGCGTTCTCACCGGCCTCGTGCACTACGACGCCATGCGGGGCGACGGCGCCCCGGTGAACACCGCCATCGGCCAGACGCCGTTCCCCTGGCTGAAATCGCTCGTCACGCTCGGCGTGATCGCGGGCTTCTCCACCGTGATCCTGGTGCTGCTGCTCGGCCAGAGCCGGGTGTTCTACACCATGTCGCAGGACCGGCTGCTGCCGGGCCTGTTCTCGCGGGTGCATCCGCGCTGGAAGACGCCCTACCGCTCGAACCTGTTCTTCATGGTGTTCACCGGCGCGCTCGGCGGCTTCCTGCCGATCACCCAGCTCGGCCACATGACCAGCATCGGCACGCTGCTCGCCTTCGTGCTGGTCTGCATCGGCGTGATGATCCTGCGCCGGACCCAGCCCGATGCCCCGCGCGCCTACCGCGCGCCGCTGGTGCCGCTGGTGCCGATCCTGGGCATCCTCACCTGCCTCGCCATGATGGTGTCGCTCGACGGCGAGACCTGGCTGCGTCTCGTGATCTGGCTCGCCATCGGCATGGCGATCTATTTCGGCTGGAGCCGTCGGCACAGCCGGATCGGGCGGGAGGAGAGGGCGTAGCGCGTGATCTCCCTCCCTCGCGGAGGGGGAGGGAGAGCCTGCTGGTTCAGGCGCTGCGCGCCACCACCCGCGGGCGCGGGGTGCCGATCGTGCCGACATCCACCAGCGCACGCTCGCGGGCGATGAAGGCGGTCGGCATCTCGGCCTGCATCTCGGCCTCGACCCGGCGCAGCATCGCGTCCGTGTGGGCGGGGTGGAGATGGATGATCCCCAGCGCCTTCACGTTCGCGGCACGCGCCAGCTCCACGCCCTTCTGCCAGGTCGAGTGGCCCCAGCCGCGGCAGGTCGGGTACTCGCAATCGGTGAACATGCCGTCGTAGACGAGAAGGTCGGCGCCCTCCACGAAGGCCCGCAGCTCCGGGCTCGGCCAGGGGTCGCTGTGCTCGATGTCGCTGATCACGCAGAGGCGCTTGCCGCCGTGGTCGAACCGGTAGCCGACCGAGCCCTGCGGGTGGTTGAGGAGCAGGGTGTCGACCTCCATCCCGTCCGGGAAGGTCAGCGTCTCGCCCGCCCGGAAGCCGTGGTGCTTCATCTGGCAGGGCAGGATGTCGAGGGTGACGGGAAAGAGCGGCGGCGCGTAGAGGCGCCCGAGGCTCGCCTCCGCCGAGGCACCGTCGAGGTTGCCGCACCACGTGTTGATCACCCGCTCCCCGTCGAACACCGCCGGCTTGAAGAAGGGCAGGCCGCCGGTGTGGTCGAAGTGGAGATGGCTGAACAGCAGGTCGATCTCCTTGGGGAGGTCGGCCCGGTGGTGCTGGCCGCAATTGAACAGGCCGGAGCCCGCGTCGATCAGGAACAGGCGCTCGCCGCAGCGCACCTCCAGGCAGGGGGTGCTGCCGCCGAACTCGGCGTAATCGGAACCGCAGACGGGCGTTGAGCCGCGCACACCCCAGAAGCGCAGGGTGAGGCCGCCGTCCTGGCAAGGACTGTTCGACATGATCATAACGGGTCGTGGTTCAGGCATCGGTCCCGGTCGTCTCCGTGATCAGGCCGCATTCGCCGGTCCGGCGTCAATGCGCTTGGGCCGGCCGAGACGAGGGCGCTCGGGATCTGTCGCTCTGTGGTTGAGGGAAAGGTGGGGGTATTCCGCGGCGCGCAATGTGCGCGCACGCACATGCCGGCCGGCGTGATCCTGGCCGTTGCACGTCGCCTCAGCGGTCTTCGAGGGCGGCGAGGATCCCGGGCGCCGGCCCCCCGCCCGTCTCGGCGCCGGGCGGGATCGTCCCGGACAGCGAGGCCGCGACGAGGCGCGGCAGGGCGTCGGCGTAGCGGTCCGGGCTGGCGAAGCGGTCGGGCATGCGGGCGTAGGCGACGACATGGTTGCGCGCGCGCACGTCCCCCATCGGCGCGCCCGGCGCGATCCAGGCGGCCCAGACCGCTTCCGGCAGCGGGGCCGGGCGGCGGAACCCCGGGATCACCACCACCTCCTGGCCCGCATAGGCCAGGGCCTCGGGCCGACTGATCTCGCCGACCGGTGCGCCCCGGCTGATCAGCGAGGCCCAGAAGGCGTGCTGGCCGCCGTCCGAGTAGGTGGTGCGCACCGCCGGCGCCCCGTCGTGGACGAGCGCCGCGATGCGGGCGGCCTCCGCCGCGCGGCGCGTCGCCACGGCGGCCTCTTTGGCGGGATCCCGCGAGGGGGCGAAGACGTAGCGGCCGGCCTCGACGCCGACCTGCAGCTCCTCGCCCGTGGCCTCGAACCGGTCCGCGCCCTCCTTGAGCTGCTGCCAGAAGGCGTAGTTCGGGTCGGCCCGGTGCCGGGCCATGTTCTCGGCGCTCATCCGGAACGGGTAGGCCTGGAACTGGAAGGCGGCCTGGCCCCCTTTGAGGGCGTCGCGGGCGATCGCGTAGATCTCGCCGACCGAGCGGTCGGTCATCGCGAAGCAGCCCATCGACGAGCAGACGCCGTGCACCATCACGGCCGAGCCGGTGCCGCCGTGCGCCCGGTCGTAGGCGTTGGGGTAGCCGACGTCGAAGGAGAGGTAGTAGCGCGAGTTCGGGTTCATCTGGCGCTTCGGGACGCTGTAGAACCCTTCCGGCGTCTGCCGGTCGCCGGTCTGGCGCTTCGGCCCGAGCTGGCCGGACCAGCGGCAGATCGGAAAGGTCTTGATGTGGACGAAGCGGCCGCCCGGCCCCCGCTTCCAGACCTCGATCTCGGATTCCTTCTTGTAGGCCCGGAACAGGACCGGGCTCGCCGGGTCGGTGCCCCTGGCCTGCATCAGCGCCACGGTGGCGGCCGGGATCGGCGCCTCGGCCTTGGCATTCTGCGCGCGCGCCGCCGGTGCCGCCGCGAGGCTGGCCGACAAGCTGGCCAAGAGGAGAACCGGCAGGAGGCGACGGAGGGGCGGCGGCATGAACGGCCCGGGCAGGGATCGCCGCGACGCACGGCGCGATGCCGGCGCACGATCGGGCGGGCACGGTTAATGATTCTGTACCGGTAATGCGGCGGGCGTGAGGCTTCGCACGTGGATGGGCTGCCGATGAGACGCCCTTCTCTGCTGGATCTGACATTCGGATGGTCGGCGTGACGCGCCTCCCTCTCCCTCTGCGGGGAGAGAGCAAACCGGCTGTCCGGCCAGGATGATCGCGTCAGCGCGGCAGGCGCGGGGCGTCGCTCACCGAGCGGGGCGCGCCCTGCATCTGCCGCGCCGCGCCGGCCGCGCTCGGCGGCAGGTCGTTGCCGGGTGCACCCGCCCCCGGCGCGCCCGGCACGAAGGCTGGCCCGTGCCCGCCGTCCCGTCCGAAGGCGTAGCCCGCGCTCACCCCGGCGTAGAACCCGGTGAAGTCCTCCGCCCCCGCCGGGGCGCCGGGGAGCAGCAGGGCGAGGCAGAGGAGGGCGCGGCGCATGCAGGGCTCTCTCGCGGTCGGGACGCGATAAGAAAAACGGCGGCCCGGATGTCCGGACCGCCGTGTGATGTCACGTCGGGATCGCGGCGGAAGCGAGGTCGCCGCGACTCCCTCGGTCGATCGAGATCAATCGACCGTGATGCTCTGGGCCTCGCGGCCCTTCTGGCCCTCGACCACGCCGAGGGTGACCTGCTGGCCCTCGGCCAGCGAGTCGAGCCCGGCGCGCGACAGGGCGGAGCGGTGCACGAACACGTCCTTGCCGCCGTCGTTGACGGAGACGAAGCCGAAGCCCTTGGCCGGGTCGTACCACTTCACGGTGCCGGTCATCTCGGTCGACGGGCCGGAGGCGAAGCGCCCGCCGCCGCCACCGCCGAAGCGGTCGCCGCCGCCGAAGCGATCACCGCCGCCGCCGTAGCCGCCGCGATCGCCGTAGCCGCCCCGGTCGCCGAAGCCGCCGGTGCGCGGGCGCATCTCGCGGCGCGGGGCCGGAGCCTCCGCCGTCGAGGTGTCGACGCTGGTGACGTTCGTGACCTGCGGACCCTTCTGGCCCTGCGCGGTCTGCACGGTGAGCTTGGTGCCCGGCTGCAGATCGTCGTGGCCGGCGGCCTCGACCGCGCGGATGTGGAGGAAGGCGTCGCCCGAGCCGTCGCCCAGCTCGACGAAGCCGAAGCCCTTCTCCTTGTTGAACCACTTCACCGTGGCGTCCCGCTCCGGGCCCGAGGGAGCCTGGGCCGGGGCGGCGCCGCGCGGCGCGCCGCCACCGAAGCGACCACCGCCGCCGTAACCACCACCGCCGCCGCCGCCGAAGCGGTCGCCGCCGTAGCCGCCACCGCCGTACCCGCCGCTCGGCGGTGCCTGATCCGGCCAGCTCGGCTCGGAACCCTCATCGAAGCCGCGCTTCTGCGGCCCCCGAAAATCACGACCACGTCCCATAGAAAGCTCGCAAAAACCGTCCCGCCGCACGTCCAGCATACCGCGTGCGTGCCGGCCCGATAGCCCACGCCCCGCACTACCATCACTCTCGGTCGCGGTAACCAAGACCAACGCCTCAGTCCTGACGCAATCGGGCCTTGACTGCAAGGTCCTTGTGGCGGCCGGGGCACGGCAAGTTTAAATTTTCGTCTGCACTGGAAAGCGGCCGGGGTGGATGGCCCCGTGTTTCTCGAAGGCGTTAGCAAACTCCGTAATCCTTCGGGGGTAGGGTGCCCGGGCTCGTTCTCGAGCCCTCAACCGGACCCCGCGATGATCGCGACGCCCACCTTCCCGGACATCTCGGCCCTCGTCGTGGACGAGAGCCTCTACATCCGCCGAATCGTGCGCGACATGCTGATGCGCGTCGGGATCAAACGCGTGCTCGAGGCGCCCGACGGGGCCGAGGCGCTCGGCGTGCTCGCCGAGAGCAAGCCCGACATCAGCATCATCGACTGGGACCTCGCCATCCTGTCGGGCGAGGAGTTCATCCGGCTGGCGCGCACGCCCTCGACCTCGCCCTGCCCGACGATTCCCGTCATCCTGATGCTGGCCCAGCCCCGCCGCAACGTGGTGGACCGGGCGATCTCGCTCGGCGTGAACGAGATCATCGCCAAGCCGTTCTCGCCCAAGACCCTGTGGTCGCGCCTCGACGAGGTGATCAACCGTCCCCGCCCCTACAGCCAGGTGAAGAGCCTGCTGCGCCCGACGCCCCGGCAGGCGGCGATGGCCAAGGCGGTCGCCTGAGACCGGCCGTCCGCCACGGCATTCCGGCCCGCGTCCCATCTGGCGATTGCAGTTCACGGGCAAGCCTGTAGTTTCAATCCTGAATGACGGCCGGGCGGTCTGCCGGGGCCGGTGTGAGAGAGTTCGAACAGCGCCGATGAGGGACGAGAGCGCCGCTGCCGCGCCGGCCCGCCCCGCCCACGGCGCGGGGGGCTTCCGCGAGAGGCGGGACGAGAGACAAGGTGAGAGACCTGCCGGGCGCGAGGGCCGGCGCAACCCCGCCTACGCGGCGCTCGATCTGGGCACCAACAATTGCCGCCTGCTGATCGCCGAGCCCGCCTCCAGCGGGTTCCGGGTCATCGACGCCTTCTCGCGCATCGTCCGCCTCGGCGAGGGACTGGGCAGCTCCGACCGGCTCAGCGAGGCGGCGATCGAGCGCACCGTCGAGGCCCTGCGCATCTGTCGGTCCAAGATGCAGGCCCGGGGGGTGCGCCGCGCCAAGATCATCGCCACCGAGGCCTGCCGGCTCGCGGTGAACGGGGCCGCCTTCGTCGAGCGGGTGCGCGCCGAGGTCGGGCTTGACCTCGAGATCGTGGACCGCCAGACCGAGGCCTACCTCGCGGTGACGGGCTGCGCCGCGCTCGCCGATCCGCGGGCGGAGTCGGTGGTGATCTTCGACATCGGCGGCGGCTCGACCGAGATCGCGTGGCTCGACGGCGCGGCGGCCAACCCCTCGACCGACCCGACGCTCCGCATCCGCGCCTGGGACTCGCTGCCCGTCGGCGTCGTCACGCTGGCCGAGCGCCACGGCGGCGCCGAGGTGACGCGGCTGATGTTCGAGGGCATGGTCGAGGAGGTGGTGGGGCTGCTCGCCCCCTTCGCGATCCGCGCCGCCGCGGCGGCTACCGCGAGCCACTTCCACCTGCTCGGCACCTCCGGCACCGTGACGACGATCGCCGCGATGCACCTGCGCCTCGTCCGCTACGAGCGCCGCCGCGTCGACGGGCTTTGGATGAGCGAGGACGAGGTGGCGGGCGCCATCGACGACCTGCTCGACACCCGCCTGGAGCAGCGGGCCGACAACCCCTGCATCGGCCGCGACCGGGCCGACCTCGTGCTCGCCGGCTGCGCCATCCTGGAGGCGATCCGGCGCGCCTTCCCCTCCGACCGCCTGCGCATCGCCGACCGCGGCCTGCGCGAGGGCTTGCTGATGAACATGATGCGCGAGGACGGCGTCTGGCGCCGCGGGGGCTGGCGGTGAGCGACAGGCGCGGCGGAGCAGGCTCCACGGGCGGCGTGCGGGGCGACCTGAAGCAGCGGGTGAAGACCGCGCGCGGGCGCACCGTCTCGCAGAAGCGCTGGCTGGAGCGTCAGCTCAACGACCCCTACGTGGCGCGCGCCAAACGGGAGGGCTACCGCTCGCGGGCGGCCTACAAGCTCCTGGAGATCGACGAGCGCTTCCGCCTGCTCAAGCCCGGCCAGCGGGTCGTGGACCTGGGCGCGGCGCCGGGCGGCTGGTCGCAGGTCGCCGCCCGCGTGGTCGGGGAGACCGGCCGGGTCGTCGGCATCGACCTCCTCGAGATCGAGCCGATGGCGGGCGTCGAGTTCATCACCCTCGACTTCCTCGACCCGGAAGCGCCCGAGCGGCTGACCGCACTGCTCGGCGGCCCGGCCGACCTCGTGATGTCCGACATGGCGGCCAACGCCACCGGCCACAAGAAGACCGACCACCTGCGCATCATCGGCCTCGCCGAGACGGCAGCCGAGTTCGCCCGCGAGATCCTGGCTCCCGGCGGTGCCTACCTCGCCAAGGTGCTGCAGGGCGGCACCGAGGGCGCGCTGCTCACCGACCTGAAGCGCGACTTCGCCCTGGTGCGCCACATCAAGCCGCCCGCGAGCCGGGCCGATTCGAGCGAGCTCTACGTGCTGGCGACCGGCTATCGGGGGCCGGCCGGACGGGCAGCGGAGGCGGACGCGGAGTAGGGCAGGGCGCTCCGTGCTTCTCGACCTCGCGCTCTGGCTCGCCACGCCCGCGCCCTGGCGTCACCGCCGGCTCGGCTACGTGCGCGAGAGCGTGCTGCTCTCGGGCCGCGCCCGGCGCTGCCGCCGGGCCTGGGCGCCCCACGCCGCGCGTTCGCGCGAAGCGGTGCTGGCGGCCTGCGCGGACCTGCCCCTGCGGCGCGCGGCGGTGGTGCTGGGCTCCGGCCCGCTCGCCGACGTGCCGCTCAGCCAACTCGCCGCCGGCTTCGAGCGGGTGCTTCTGGTCGATGCGGTCCACCCCTTGGGCGCGCGGCTGGCCGCGCGGCGCTTCCCCAACGTCCGGCTCGTCACCGCGGACCTCGCGGGTGCGGACGATCCGGTGGGCGCGCTCTGCGGAGGCGCCGACCTCACGGTCTCGGCCAACCTCCTGACGCAGCTGCCGGTGGTGCCGATGGACCGCCACGAGGCCCGCGGCTGGCCGAGCCGGAGCGCCTCGGCGCGCGGATCGTGGCGGACCATCTCGCCGCGCTCGGGCGCCTGCCCGGCCGTGTCTGCCTCGTCACCGACACCGCGCAGCGCGAGGAGGACCGCGCCGGCCGGGTCACCGGCCGCCTCGACCTGCTGTTCGGGGTGAGGCTGCCCCCGTCGCCGCTGGCCTGGGATTGGGAACTCGCCCCCTTCGGCGAGGCGGCGCGCCACCGGCGGTTGATCCACAGCGTGCGGGCCTATCCGGATTGGGGTGCCGCGGGGGGCGGGTCCTCTCTGTCGTAGCCTTGGCAGTCGCACAAGGCCCGCGGATACCCGCGACGCCCGCCCGCCCCCACGGCCGAGGGGAGGGCGTGCGCGAGAGGATCGCTGCCCTTTTCCAGAC
>NZ_LSIX01001161.1:0-1014 GCF_001556475.1 Methylobacterium sp. CCH5-D2
TCTGAAAGGTCATACCCCTCACCCCAACCCTCTCCCTATGGGAGAGGGGGCGCGGGGCGGTTCCAGTGGCGATCTCGGAGACGACCCCCGTCATATGCGATCGCCCTGGCCCGGCAGGGCGGCGATCAGGTCGCGCAGCGTCGTGATGGTCGAGGCGTCGGCGACGCCGTCCACGCGGGCGGGGCGGAAATGCCGCTGGAAGGCGGCGACGACCGCTTGCGTGCGGGCGTCGAACACGCCCGTCACCGGCTGGTCGTAGCCGTAGAGGCCGAGCATCGCCTGCAGGGCCTCGATCGGCTGGCCGGCATCGCCCCGGGCGAAGAAGCGCCCGTCCCGGATCGGCACGGGCGGCACGAAGTGCCCCACGCCCTCGGCCGCGAGCCGGGCCCAGGGAAAGACCTCGCCCGGATCCTCCTTGCGCTCGGGCGCGACGTCGGAATGGGCGAGCACCCGCTCGGGCGGGATGGCCCAGCGCGCACAGAGGTCGCGCGCCAGCGCGGTCACCGCCGCCACCTGCGCCTCCGGGTAGGGCGGCAGGCCGCCGACATGCCCGGGATGGACGATCTCGATGCCGAGCGAGCGGGAGTTGACGTCGCGCTCGCCCTTCCAGGCGGCGGCGCCAGCGTGCCAGGCGCGGCGGGCCTCCGGAACCATCTGGGCGACGGCACCATCCTCGAACACGAGGTAATGCGCCGAGACCTCGGCGCGCGGATCGCGCAGCCGGGCGACGGCGGCCTGCGCGCTCTCCATGCCGGTGTAGTGCAGGATCAGCATGTCGGGCCGTGGGACGGCCGCGCCGTCGGGCCCTCCGCCGCGGCGCTCGCCGTGGTTCGGCGAGGGCAGGACGCGCCGCGCAACCGGGCTGTCGGGCGTCACCGGAGGCCCCGCTCGGCCGCGATCCGGTCGTAGGCCGCGTTGATCGCCGCGAGCCGCCTCGTCGCGATGGCGATCGCCTCGGGCGGGAGGCCGCGGGCGATGGCGCGATCCGGGTGGTTCTCCGCCACGAGCCGGCGG
>NZ_LSIX01001162.1:0-20556 GCF_001556475.1 Methylobacterium sp. CCH5-D2
CCCGCCGCTTCCGGCCCGAGGAGGCGCAGGCCCTGGTGGCCGAGATGCGCGCCCAGGGGCTGCCCGACTTCCGGCTCCGACCCGACCCGCCGGGCCCGGACCCCACCGCCATCGTCGCCCTGGAACCCCTGGACCTGCGCAACGCCGCCGCGATCGGCTACGACATGTATTCCGAGCCGGTGCGCCGGGACGCGATGGCGCGGGCGCGGGACACGGGCGAGCCGGCCCTCTCCGCCCAGGTCGAGCTGGTGCAGGAGATCGACGGACAGAAGCAGGCGGGCTTCCTCGTCTACCTGCCGGTCTACGTGGGCGGGGCGGTGCCGGAGACCGTCGCGGAGCGACGGCGCCTGCTCAGGGGCTGGGTCTACAGCCCCTTCCGGGCCGGCGACCTGTTCTCCCGCGTCGCCGTCCCGCTCAGCCCCGGCGGCGCACCGGAGGTGACCTACCGGGTCCGGGACGGCGCCGGGCCGGCCGGCGACGGGCCCGGCGAGGCCGCCCCGCTCTACGCGTCGGGCGCGGGCGAACGGGTCCCGGAGGCGGGCTTCTCGACGCAGCGCACCCTCGACATCGCCGGCCACGCCTGGATCATGACCCTCGCGGCGGCGCCCGGCTTCGCGCGCGATCCGGCCGGCGACGTGTGGCCCCTGGTCCTCGGCGCCGGCTCGCTCGTGACCCTGCTGGTGGCGGGCGCGGCGCTCGCCCAGGCCGGGGCGAGCCGCCGCTCGGAGGTCGCGCGCCGCGACCTCGAGGAGGAGACCGCCCGCCTGGAACTGCTCAACCGGGCCGGTGCGGCGCTGGTGGCCGAGCACGACCTCGCGCGCCTCGTGCAGACGGTGATCGAGGCCGCCACCGAACTCGTCGGCGGGGCCTACGGCGCGTTCTTCGAGCGCGTGCCCGCGGGACAGGAAGGCAACGACGAGGACGTCTGGCGCCTGTTCAGCCTCACGGGGGGGCCGCGCGAGGCCTTCACCCGCTTCGGTCTGCCGCGGGCGACCAACCTGTTCCAGCCGACCTTCCTGGCCGAGGGCGTGGTGCGCTCCGACGACGTGGCGACGGACCCGCGCTACGGCTCGCACGGCGGCATGCCGAAGGGGCACCTGCCGGTGCGCAGCTACCTCGCGGTGCCGGTGGTCTCGGGGACCGGCGAGCGGCTCGGCGCCCTGCTGTTCGGCCACCCGGAGCCCGGCCGCTTCGGCCCGCGCGAGGAGCGACTGATCACCGGCTTCGCGGGGCAGGCGGCGGTGGCGGTCGACAACGCGCGCCTCCTCGCCTCGGTGCGGCGCAAGCGCGACCGCTTCCTCGGCGCGATGCGGGCGGTGCGCGGCGTGCTCTGGACCAACGACGCCTCCGGCCGCATGGTCGGCGAGCAGCCCGGCTGGGCGGCGATCACAGGCCAGAGCCGGGCGGAATACGAGGGCTACGGCTGGGCGGACGCCGTCCACCCCGACGACGCGCAGGCCAGCGTCGAGGCCTGGAACGCGGCGGTGGCCGAGCGGCGCACCTTCGTGTTCGAGCATCGGGTGCGCTCGCGGGACGGCAGCTGGCGGACCTACGCGATCCGCGCGGTGCCGATCCTCGACGAGGAGGGCGCGATCGTCGAGTGGGTCGGCGTGCACACCGACATCACCGAGCAGCGCGAGGCGGAGGCGGAGCTGCGGGAATCGAACGAGGAGATTCAGCGCTACGCCTACATCGTCAGCCACGACCTGCGGGCGCCGCTCGTCAACGTGATGGGCTTCACGAGCGAGCTGGAGGCCGTGCGGGACGACGTGCGGGCGGCGCTGGGCGACCACGCCGAGGCCGGGCGGATCGACGCCGACATGGACGAGGCGCTGGGCTTCATCAAGGCGGCGATCACCAAGATGGAGGCGCTCATCGCCGCCATCCTGAAGCTGTCGCGCGAGGGGCGGCGCACCTTCCGGCCGGAGCCGCTCGACATGCGCGCCCTGGTGCAGGGCCTCGCCGACGCGCAGCGCCACCAGGCGGACAGCGCGGGCGCCCGGGTGGCGGTCGCCGACGACCTGCCGGAGATCGCCGCCGACCGGCTCGCGGTCGAGCAGATCTTCGGCAACCTCATCGACAACGCCCTGAAGTATCTGGCGCCGGGGCGGCCCGGCCTGATCCAGGTCGCGGGCCGGCCGGTCGCGGGCGGGCGGGTGCGCTTCACGGTGGCCGACAACGGCCGGGGCATCGCGCCCCAGGACCACGCCCGCATCTTCGAGCTGTTCCGGCGCTCCGGCCTGCAGGACAGGCCGGGCGACGGCATCGGGCTGGCGCACGTCAAGGCGCTGGTGCGTTCCTTAGGCGGCCGGATCGAGGTATCGTCGGAACTCGGACAGGGGACGACGTTCAGCGTGACGCTGCCGCGCGCGGCGCAGGGTCCGGACGTGCCGCGCGGCGCGGCCGCGTGACGAACAGGGGATTTGGGGGACTTGGACGTGCATCCCGTCTGCATCGTGATGATCGAGGACGACGAGGGCCATGCCCGCCTCATCGAGCGCAACATCCGCCGGGCCGGCGTGAACAACGACATCGTGCCGTTCCGCAACGGCACGGACGCGCTCGCCTACCTGTTCGGCCCGGACGGGACGGGCGAGGTGAGCGCGCGGCGCCACCTCCTGATCCTGCTCGACCTCAACCTGCCGGACATGACCGGCATCGACATCCTGGAGAGGATCAAGGCGAACCCGCACACCAAGCGCTCGCCGGTCGTCGTGCTCACCACCACCGACGACGCGCGCGAGATCCAGCGCTGCTACGATCTCGGCGCCAACGTCTACATCACCAAGCCGGTGAACTACGAGGGCTTCTCGCACGCGATCCGCCAGCTCGGGCTGTTCTTCTCGGTGATGCAGGTGCCCGAGAACTCATGAGCACGACGCCTCCGTCCGCACCGCCGGACGGCGTGCCCGAACGCGGGCGCATCCTCTACATCGACGACGACCCGGGCCTCGCCCGCCTCGTCCAGCGGGGCCTCAAGGCGCGCGGCTACGTCGTCGAGACGGCGCCGGACGGCGCCGCGGGCCTCGCCCGGCTCGCGCAGGGGGGCATCGATGCGGTGGCCCTCGACCACTACATGCCGGGCCAGACCGGGCTCGACCTGCTGCCCGAGATCCGGGCGCTGCCCGACGCGCCGCCGGTGATCTACGTCACGGGCTCCGAGGACAGCCGCGTCGCGGTGGCGGCGCTGAAGGCCGGCGCGGTCGACTACGTCTGGAAGGACCTCCAGGGCCAGTTCCGCGAACTCCTCGGCGAGGCGGTCGATACGGCGCTCCGCCAGGAGGCCCTGCGGCGCGACAAGGAGCGGGCCGAGGCCGCCGTGCGCGAGGCGCGCGACCGGGCCGAATTGCTGCTGCGCGAGGTCAACCACCGGGTCGCCAACTCGCTGGCGCTGGTGGCCGCGCTCGCCCGGATGCAGACCAACGCCGTCGCGGACCCGGCCGCCAAGGAGGCGCTGGAGGAGATGCAGGCGCGCATCTCGGCCATCGCCGGCATCCATCGGCGCCTCTACACCTCGCAGGACGTCGAGGCGGTGGAACTCGACGCCTACCTGGCGAGCCTCGTGGAGGAGCTCCAGGCCTCGATGAAGGCGGCGGGGCGCGACCACTCGATCCGCCTCAGCGCCGAGCCCGTGCGGCTCGCCACCGACAAGGCGGTCTCGCTGGGCGTGGTGGTGACCGAACTCGTCACCAACGCCTACAAGTACGCCTACCCGCCGGAGATCCCGGGCGAGATCCGGGTCGCGGTCAGCCGCGAGGCCGAGCTGCTGACGCTCAGCGTCGAGGACGACGGCATCGGCTGGGCCGGGGAGGGGCGCCCGCGCGGGACAGGCCTCGGCGCGCGCATCATCCGTGCGATGGCGACGAACCTGCGCTCGCAGATCGCCTACGACGCGGGCCGCCCGGGCACCCGCGCGGTGCTGTGCTTCCCGGTCTGAGCCAGGGATCCTGCGGCCGGCCGGTGCGCCCGGCGGGCCGCATGAGAAACCCCGGGCGGCTCGCGCATCCCGGGGCTTCGTTTCACCGTCCCCTGTCAGGGCCGACCCGGCCCTCGCGCGGCCCCGGCTTGGCGCCGGCGCCGCGCGCCCGCAGGCTCGCTCATGTCGCGGCGAGTCTTATTTGGCGGCGAGCTTCTTCGGCAGCTTGAAGGCCCAGAAGCTGCCGCCCTGGTTGATGCCGGCGGTGGACTTGGCCACCTCGCCGCCCCAGAGCGGGACCGCGCCGCCCCAGCCGGCCGCGACGCCGATCCACTGCTCACCGTCCTGCTCCCAGGTGATCGGCGAGGCGACGATGCCGGTGCCGACCTGGAACTTCCAGACTTCCTCGCCGGTCTTGGCGTCGAAGGCCTTCAGGAAGCCTTCCGGCGTGCCGGTGAAGACGAGGTTGCCGCCGGTGGTGAGCATGCCGCCCCAGAGCGGAGCCTTGTTCTTGTACTCCCACACGACCTTCTTGGTGGCCGGATCGATGGCCTTCAGCGAGCCGATATGGGTGTCGAAGGTCGGCTTGATGGTGAAGCCGGCGCCCAGATACGCGGCGCCCTTCTTGTAGTTCACCGGCTCGTTCCAGATGTCCATGCCCCACTCGTTGGAGGGGATGTAGAACAGCTTGGTGTCGGGGCTGTAGGCGATCGGGTTCCAGTTCTTGCCGCCGAGGAAGCCCGGCGTCGCGTAGACCGACTTGCCCTTCTTGCCGTCCTCGGACTTGGCCGGGTCGCCGGGGCGGTTGGCGTCGTCGTAGATCGGGCGCCCGTTCTCGTCGATGCCCTTGGCCCAGTTGATGTTGGCCACGAACGGCGTCGCCGAGATGAACTTCCCGTTCGTGCGGTCGAGGACGTAGAAGAAGCCGTTGCGGTCTGCAGTGGCGCCGGCCTTCACGGTCTTCCCGTCCCGCTGCATCTCGAAGGGCACGAACTCGTTCACGCCGTCGAAGTCCCAGCCGTCGTGCGGGGTGGTCTGGAAGCCCCAGACGATCTCGCCGTTGTCCGGGTTGATGGCCAGCCGCGAGGCCGACCACTTGTTGTCGCCCGGGCGCAGCGCCGAGTTCCACGGGCCCGGGTTGCCGGTGCCGAAGTAGATCAGGTTCAGCTCGGGGTCGTAGGTACCGCCGAGCCAGGTGGCTCCGCCGCCGAACTTCCACATGTCGCCCGGCCAGGTCTCGTTGGCCTTGCCGGTCATGGTCGAGGGCTTGCCGTTGAGCTCGCCCATGTGGCCCTCGATGACGGGGCGCTTCCAGACGATCTCGCCGGTCTCGGCGTCGCGCGCCTCGACGCGGCCGACCACGCCGAACTCGCCACCCGACACGCCGGTGATGATCTTGCCCTTCACGATCATCGGCGCGGCGGTGTAGCTGTAGCCGGCCTTGAAGTCGTCGATGTCCTTGCGCCACACGACCTTGCCGGTCTTGGCGTCGAGCGCCACGAGCTTGGCGTCGAGCGTGCCGAAATAGACCTTGTCCTTGTAGAGCGCCGCGCCGCGGTTCACCACGTCGCAGCAGGGCAGGATGCCCTCGGGCAGGCGCGCGTTGTACTCCCAGAGCTTCTCGCCGGTGCGCGAATCGAGCGCGTAGATGCGCGAGTACGAGCCGGTGACGTAGATCACGCCGTCCTTGACGAGCGCCTGGCTCTCCTGGCCGCGCTGCTTCTCGCCGCCGAAGGAGAAGGAATAGGCCGGCACCAGGCCCTGGATCGTCTCCTTGTTGATGGCCTTGAGCGGGCTGTAGCGCTGGCCCTGCGGCCCGAGGCCGTAGGTGACGACGTCGTCGGTGGTCTTGGCGTCGTCGAGGATCGCCTGCTCGCTCACGCCGCCCGGGCTGGCGGCCTTCTCGGGGGCCCCGAAGGCCGAGCTCGCGCCGAGCGTCAGCGCCGCGACGCCCGCCGCCGCGAGGAACCGGTTCCGCACCGTCATGGGTCTTCCTCCTGGATCGTCCCGGGACGCCGGCCCGCGTCTCGCGCGCGTTCATCTTGCGGCTTGCCCCTGGATCGAAGACTAGGACAGGCTTCGGCCCGAAAGTTATTGGCCATAAGTCGAAGATAAGAGGACGGGTCGCGCCGGGGGCCGCCCCGGGTGCGCCGGGACGCGCTTGCCCGGCCGGGCCGGGGCCGCCAGAAGGGGCCTCCCCGAGACGCGTGCCGAGGAGCATGAGGACGTGGCGGACTTCTCCGAACTCGTCGCCCAGGCGGTCAACCCGTCGATGACCCGCAGCGAGCGCGAAGCGGTCTACACCGTGGTGCGCCAGGCGGTGCAGCGCCTGCAGGAGCGCGAGGCGCTCTCGCCGGCGGACGCGCGCTTCGCCCTGCAGAACCACCTCGTCGAGGAGACGATCCGCGACGTCGAGGGCGAGATCGCCCGCACCGCGGCTCTGCGCAAGCTCGACGACGCGCTCGCCGCCCAGAACAAGGCCTACAACGAGCGGCGCTGAGGAGGCACGGTTCAGCCGTAGGCGGCGAGCGCCCGCACGCCGCCGGGCTCGGCCACCTCCAGCCCCGCCTCGACATACTCGTTGAGCTTGTTGCGCAGCGTCCGGATCGAGATGCCCAGGATCTTGGCCGCGTGGGTGCGGTTGCCGAGGCAGTGGTCGAGGGTGTCGAGGATCAGGTCGCGCTCGACCTCCGCCACGGTGCGGCCGACGAGGCCGCGGGCGGCGTCGGCGGCCTGCGCGGCCTGCGCCGCCCGGGTGGCCGGGCCGTCAGCGGGGCCGATCGCGTCGCCCTCGGGCGTCAGGATCGCCTCCGCGCCGATCTCGGGCCCGCTCGCCAGCAGCACCGCCCGGTGCAGGGTGTTCTCCAGCTCGCGCACGTTGCCGCGCCAGGGGTTGCGGGTGACGAGGGTGCGGGCCTCCGCCGAGAGGGCGCGCGGGGCCAAGCCGTTCACGGCCGCGTACTTCTTGGCGAAGTGGGCGGCGAGTTCGAGGATGTCGGCGGGGCGCTCGCGGAGCGCCGGCAGGCGCAGGTGCACCACGTTGAGGCGGTAGAACAGGTCCTCCCGGAAGGTGCCCTTGCGGACCTCCTCGGCGAGGTTGCGGTTCGAGGTGGCCAGCACCCGGATGTCGACCTTGACCGGCGCCGTGCCGCCGACGCGGTCGATCACCCGCTCCTGCAGCGCCCGCAGCAGCTTCGACTGCAGCCGGACATCCATCTCGGAGATCTCGTCGAGCAGCAGCGTGCCGCCGTTGGCCTCCTCGAAGCGGCCGATGCGGCGCGCCACCGCGCCCGTGAAGGCGCCCTTCTCGTGGCCGAACAGTTCGGATTCGAGCAGCGCCTCGGGAATCGCCGCGCAGTTGACCGAGACGAAGGGCTTCTGGGCCCGGTGGGACTTCTGGTGGACGTGGCGGGCCAGCACCTCCTTGCCGGTGCCGCTCTCGCCGGTGATCAGAACGGAAGCCTCCGAGCGGGCGACCTGGTCGGCCAGCCGCACCACGCGCTCCATCGCGGGATCGCGCCAGACGAAGGCGCGGCTGTCGGAGGTCACCGCCTCCAGCACGGCCGCGATCAGTTCCGGATCGGGCGGGAGCGGGATGTACTCCTTGGCACCCGCCTGGATGGCGGCCACCGCCGCCCGCGCGTCCGCGGCGACGCCGCAGGCGATCACGGGCGTGCGGATGCGCTCGGCCTCCAGCGCGCCGACGAGGGCGCGGATGTCGAGCCCGACATCGATCATGATGAGGTCGGCGCCCCGCGCCCGCAGCACGGTCAGCCCCTGCGGGACGGCGTCGGCCTGCGTCACGGCGGCGCCGCGCTGCATGGCGATCTTCGAGGCGGTGACGAGCTCGCCGTTGAGCCGTCCGATCATCAGGAGCCGCATCGGGCACCTCCCATCCTGCCGCCCTGCCGCTCGGCCGGGCGGACATCCCAAAGGAATCAGTGCTCGCTCTTGACGATCTCGGTCATCGTCACGCCGAGCCGGTCCTCGACCAGCACGACCTCGCCGCGGGCGACGAGGCGGTTGTTGACGAAGATGTCGATCGCCTCGCCGACCTTGCGGTCGAGCTCCAGCACGGTGCCGGGGCCGAGCCGCAGCAGGTCGCCGATCGGCATGCGCGAGTTGCCGAGCACGGCCGAGACCATCACCGGCACGTCGAAGAGCTGCTCGAGGTCGGCGGCGCTCTTCGGGCTCGTCGGCGCCTCGCGGATCGAGTCCGCGTCGAGGCCGGCATCGTGCTCGCCGCCGAGCTGGGGCAGGCTGAAATCGTCGGACATCACGGGCTCGGGGGTTCGGGCGAGGGATCGGAAGAGGGGTCGGTGTATCCGAGGCCGAGGGCCCGGGTGATCGCGGCCTCGATGCGGGCGCGCTCGCGCACGATGCCGCCGTCGGCCCACTCGATGCGCGCGTCGCCCCGCTCGAGGTCGGGCTCGCCCAGCACCACGAGCCGGCCCTCGAACCCGCGCTCGCGGGCCAGCCGCCTGAGCAGGGACTCGGTCTCCTCCACGAGGCTGTCGTGCACCCGCACCGCGAGGTGGGGCACGCCGCGCAGGTGCTGGAGCGCGCCGCGCGCCGCCTCGCCGATTACCGCGAGCGGCTGTGCGTCGAGCGCCTCGCCGGCGACCCGACGCGCCAGCAGCACCGCTACCTCGACGGCCTGGGCCTCGCGCTCGGCCTCGCGGGCCTCGGCCTGGGCCATCAGCCCGGCGACCGAGAGGGCGAGCCGGTTCATCGCGTCGGCCAGCCGCGCCTGGAGCTGGGCGTGGGCCTCGGCCCGCCCCTCGGCCCGGCCCGCCTCCAGCCCGCGGGCCAGCGCCTCGGCGGCGGCCCGCTCCGCGGCGGCGGCGACCGAGACGGCCTCGCGCGCCGCCGCCTCGGCCGCCAGGTCGGGCTTGGGCTTGCGGAAGTCGGTGTCGAACAGGAAGGGGCGGGCGCTCAATAGACCAGCTCCTCCTCGGCGTTGCCCTTGGCGATCATGATCTCGCCCTTCTCGGCCAGCTCCTTGGCGATCTCGGTCATCTTGCCCTGCGCCTCATCGACCTCCTTGAGGCGGATCGGCCCGAGCGAGGTCATCTCGTCGTCGAGGTTCTTGGCCGCGCGGGTCGACATCTGGCTCATGAAGAAGCCGCGCACCCGCTCGTTGGCGCCCTTGAGCGCCCGGCAGAGCGTGTCGCTGTCGACCTTGCGCATCAGGGTCTGGACGCTGCCGGGGTCGAGCTTCAGGAGGTCCTCGAAGGTGAACATCAATTCGCGGATGCGCTTGGCCGAGCCGCGGTTGGCCTGGTCGAGGGCCGCGAGGAAGCGGCCTTCCGTCTGCCGGTCGAAGGCGTTGAAGACGTCGGCCATCATCTCGTGCGCGTCGCGGCGCGCGGTCTGGGCGATGGTCGAGACGAACTCGACGCGCAGCGTCTCCTCGATGTGGCGCAGCGCCTCCTTCTGCACCGTCTCCATCCGGAGCATCCGGTTGAGCACGTCGATGGCGAACTCCTCCGGCAGGATGGTCAGCACCTTGGCGGCGTAGTCCGAGCGCACCTTGGAGAGCACGACGGCGACCGTCTGCGGGTACTCGTTGCGCAGGAACGAGGCGAGGATCTCCGGGTCCACCTGGGCGATCGAGGCCCAGACGCGCTTGCCGGAGGCACCCTTGATCTCGGCCATGATCGCCGAGACTTGGTCGCTCGGGAAGATCTTGAGGAGCAGCGCCTCGGTGCGCTCGAAGTTCGAGGAGATGCCGCCGCTGTTCGACAGGCGGGAGACGAAGTCGATGATCAGCTTCTCGACGACCTCGGACTCGAGCGAGCCGAGCTGCACCATCGCGTGGCTCACCTTCTTGACCTCGTCCTCCTCCAGGCGCTGCCAGATCGGCGCGCCCTCGGTCTCGCCGAGCAGCAGCAGCATCGCGGCCGCCCGCTGCACGCCCGGCATGGTGGCGAACGCGTCCCCGCTCCCGCCGCCCGCCGCCAGCAGAGGCCCACCGGGTCCCGCCCCTACGCCCGCTCCCGCCGCCATCGCCCGTCCGCTCCCTCAAGCTCTCTCGATCCGGTCCCGATCAGGTCCGGATCAGGTTTCGTGGATCCAGTTGCGCAGCACCTCGGCGGTCTCGCCCGGGCTCTGCCGGACCATGTCGACCACCCGCTGCACCGTCTCGGCCTGGATCTGGCCGTTGATCTTGGCGAACTCCATCAGCTGCGCGGCCGGGCTGTCGGCCGCGAGCGCCAGGGTGGCGCCGCCCGCCACCGCCACGGCGGCGCCCTCCGGCCCGGCGAGCGCGGCCGCCTCGGGCGGCTCGTCCCCGGCGAGCACCCGGCGCAGCAGCGGGCGCACCACCGCGAGCAAGACCACCAGGGTCAGCAGCGCCAGCACGCCGAGTTCCGTGAGGCGCATCACGTCCTCCTTGGTGGACGGAAGCAGCGACTGGATCAGGCCGGGCTCGGCGAAGTCCGGCACGGCGGGGCCTTCCGCGAAGCGCAGGTTCACCACCTCGATCTGGTCGCCGCGCCCCTTGTCGAAGCCGATCGCGCTGCGCACCAGCGCGCCGATGCGCTCGATCTCCGCGGGGGTGCGGGCGGCGTAGACGGGCCGGCCGTCGGGTCCCGGCGCGTAGGCGCCATCGACCGCCACCGCAACCGAGAGCCGCCTGATCCGCCCGCCCTCGACGACCTCGGTCTTGGTGACGCGGGAGATCTCGTAGTTCGTGGTCTCCTCGTTCTTGTTCGTGGAATCCTTCTGGGCCGCCGGCTTGTCCTGCTGGTTGGCGCCCGGCAGCTCGTTGCCCACCGTGACCTGCCCGTCCGGGCTGCCGGTGAGCGAGGATTCGGTGCGGGTCTGGCTGGAGCGCACCACCCGGCTCTCGGGGTCGAAGGTCTCCGAGCGGCTCTCGATCCGGTTGGTGTCGAGCTGGGCCGAGACCTGCACGCGCGCCCGGTCCGGGCCGACGATGCCCGCCACGATCTCCTCGATCTGGCGGCGCAGGCGCCGCTCCAGCGCGACCTGGCGCTCCTCGAAGGCGGCGCCCGGCTCGGCCTCGCCGCCGCGCGCCCCGTCGGCCAGCAGCCGCCCGCGCTCGTCCACGATCGAGACCCGCTCGGGCTTCAGCCCCTCGACCGCCGAGGCCGCGAGGTGGCGCACCGCCCGGACCTGTCCGGGATCGAGGTCGCCCATCAGCTTGAGGACGATCGCGGCCGACGGCGCCTCGCGGTCGCGCTCGAACAGGCGCCGCTCCGGCAGGACGAGGTGGACGCGCGCCGCCTGGACGCGGCCGATCGAGCGGATCGAGCGGGCGAGCTCGCCCTCCAGCGCCCGCAGGTGGTTCACGTTCTGCACGAAGTTGGTGGACGAGAAGGCGTCGCCCTTGTCGAAGATCTCGTAGCCGACGCCGGGTTGCGCCGGCAGGCCCTTGCCGGCGAGGTCCATGCGCAGCCGCGCGAGGTCGGCGCGCGGCGCCATGATGGTCTGGCCGGCGTCTCCCTTCGCCTCGTAGCGGATGCCGCGGGCGTCGAGGTCGCGCACCACCGCGGCCGAGTCCTGCATCGAGAGGTCGGCGAAGAGGACGCCCATGTCGGGCCGCGAGACCCGCATGATGAGGAAGGCGAAGAAGCCGATCAGCGTCAGCGTCACCGCGCCCATGGCGGCGAGCCGGGCCGGTCCGAGCTTCTGGATCAGTTCGAGGACCGGCTTCACGACCGCGACGCACCCGCAAGGAACAACCCGTGGCGCGCCCGCTCGCCGGGCCGCCCGGCAAGATTTGCCGGGTTCGTGGTTAGCAGGTGGTTAATGCCGCCGCGCTCGCCCGGAACGCACGAAGCCGCGCCCCTTCCGGGAACGCGGCTTCGGTGGGTCGTCGGCCCGGCCGTCGCGAGACGCCCGGCCGCCGTTCAGTGGCGGTAGTGCTGGATGCGCGTCGTGCGCAGGCCGGCGAGCCCGTGCTGGTCGATGGAGAACTGCCAGCTCAGGAATTCCTCGGTGGTGAGGGTGTAGCGCTTGCACGCCTCCTCCAGGCTGAGAAGCCCGCCGCGCACCGCCGCGACGACCTCGGCCTTGCGGCGGATCACCCAGCGGCGGGTCGAGGGCGGTGGCAGATCGGCGATGGTCAGGGGGCTGCCATCGGGCCCGATCACATACTTGACCCTCGGGCGGTTCGGTTCGGTCATGATACGCTCTACAACTCGACTGACCTTGTCGAGACTGAAGCTACTTGTGCCCGCTTAAGAGATGTTGAAGCGGGCCGTTCGGATTTGATTCGCCTGGGACAAGAATCGCCGCCCGGCGCGGCGCATCGGGGCTAGCCCGTTGGGGACGCGCGCTTTCCGGCGCCCGCGCCGTCAGCCCGACGTTGTGGACAACCCGACGCTGGTCACGCTCGACAGCGGCACCCGGTTGTTGCCGACGACGAGGACCGGCTCGCTGCCCGAGAGATCGACCTCGTCGACCTTGCCGCTCACGCCGGTCTCGACCTTCACCGTCGTGCCGGTCGCGTCCGTGGCCCCGATCTTGATCGTGTAGGTGCCGGCCGGCTGCGAGATCCCGGCCGCGTTCTTGCCGTTCCAGGTGAAGGCCTGCGAGCCCGCATTCAACGACAGGTCCTGCTGGCCCACCGTGTTGCCCTTGGCGTCGAGGATCGTGACCTTCGCCCGGGGCGCGGCGCGGGCGGCGTTCAGCGTCCAGGTGGCCGCGCCGTCCTTGAGGTCGGCGGTCGTGCCGGTCGACTCGATGGTCTGGCCGATATAGCTCGTGGCCGAGGCGGTGCTCGCCGCCTTGCTGCTCGCCAGGATGCTGTCGAGCCGGTCGTTGGCCTTGAGCTGCTGCTCGACGCCCGCGAACTGCACCAGCTGCTGCGTGAACTGGTTGGTGTCCATCGGGTCGAGCGGGTTCTGGTTCTTGAGCTGCGTGGTCAGCAGCGTCAGGAACTGGGTGAAGTTGCCCGCGATCTCCTGCGCGCTCGTGCCCGAGCCGGCCTTGGAGGTCGTGGCCGCGGCGCTGGCCGCGCCCGTGATGCCCGATGCCATTCTGGTGTCTCCTGCCGGTGTCCTGCGGCGCCCGAGCGGGCGATCCGCGGGGGAGCGAAATCGTTATCTCGCGGGGCCTTGCGGCCCGATCGTCGTGCGGCCCCTCGGGCGGGGCCGTGTCCCTGACACGGCGGATGCGGAGCGGGGCGCAAGCGCCCGTCCCGCCGCGAGGTTCCGGAGCTCGGGGGTCCGCATCGCGCTAGATCCGGATGTCGAGGCCGCCGAGGCCGTGGAGCATCCGCAGCGGCGCCTCGGCGACGCGCTCCGCCTCCGGCAACCAGGCTCCCCGCGGCGCACGGCCGTCCTGACCGCCGGACTGATCGCCCGCGCGACCCTCGGACCCGTCGCCGCGCAGCGACAGGTTGATGCCGCCCTCCTGGGCGTCCAGCCCGGCCTGCGACAGGGCCTGCTGCAGGCTGCCCGCGTCGCGCTGGAGCATCGCCAGGGTCTCGATCCGCTCGACCACCATGTGCGTCATCACGGTGCCGCGCTCCTTGTCGATCTCCAGCTTCACGTCGATGCGCCCGAGGTCGAGGGGATCGAGCCGGATCTCGAACTGGCTCGATCCGGCCAGCGCCCGCAGGCCGATCGTCATCGGAACCTGCCCGATCTGGACCGGCGCCGTCGTGGGGACGGCGGCGGAGGCGGTCTCGGCGGCATGGGCCGCCGCGTGCGCCGCCGCGTGGGCCGCCGCGTGGGCCGGGTCGGTCTGGCCGATGCCGGGCGCGATCGCCTGGGCCGGCCCCTGGCCGGGCCCCGTGGGGGCGGGCTGGGGCACGGCCGCGCCGAGCGCCGCGACGAGGTCGGGCTTGGCGCCGGACTCCTTCGCGGTACCGGCCTCGGTCGGCACCGCGCTCTCCTTCGTGCCCTCCTCGGCACCCCGGACCTTGCGGGCCTCCGCAGCCAGGGCCTCGGCTGCGCGGGCGGCCGCGTCCCCGGACGCCTGGGCGCCCTCCGGAACCTGTCCCGGCACCGGGGCGAACGCCGCGGCGGCACCCGCCGGCCCCGCGGCGGCGGCGGCCGCGGGGCCGGCCTTCGCCGTCGTCCCGGGCACGCCATCGCTCCGGCTCGCCGCCGCGTCCGCCCCGGCCTGGGCCTTGGGCGGCGGGGCCGCGAGCAGCGCCAGAAAGGCCGGGAGCGTGGGGGGGGCGGCCGGCTCGGCCGCGGCCTCCTCGCTCTCGCCGTCCGTCTCCTCGGTCGCATCGGCGGTCCCCGAGGTGGTCCCCGCGGCGGCCTTCGCGATCTCGGCACTCGGCTGGACCTGCACGGCGCCGGTCAGCGCCGCCTGCGCCTCCGCGGGGTTCTGCGGAACCGGGACGGTCTGCGGAACCGGGACGGGCTGCACCGCGGCGGCCTGACCGTTCGGACCGACGGGGCAGGCCTCTCCCTTCGCGGCAGCCGTCCCCTCCGGCGGGACGGCCGGCGCATGCGTCGCGGCCGGGCGGGGCTCGGCGGCCTCCGCCGCACGCGCCGCCTCGGCCGCTCCCTCGGGGCCTGCGGGCGCGTCGGCGGCCTGGGTCCTCGGGGCGGCGTCGGCCACGGCGTCGGGTCCGGCATCGTCGCGCGCTTCCGTCCGGGTCGGCGCGGCCGCGTCCCGCCGGGACGGAGGGGCCGTCTCATCCGTCCGCGCGGCGGTGCGGGCCTGCGTGCCGCCGGTCCGGTCCGCCCCGGTCCGCTCGGCGCCCGTCCGATCAGTGATGCTCCGATCGGTGGTGTTTCGATCGGTGTCGCCCGTGCGCGCCGCCTGAGGCGCGCGCGCGCTGGCGGCGCTCAGGATCCGGTCGAACCCCTCCGCGGCGCCGCGCGAGGCGGTGCCGCGCACGCTCGGACGGGAATACCCACCCGCGACGCCATCCATCCGATCCGTGCTTGCGAACGCCATCGATCCCTGCTCCTCGCGGCTCAGCCAGCAAGGCGCGAGCCACCGCAGCAGGCGCCTCAAGCACCTGATGGATCGTGGTTTTCCGGATCGCCGCCGCGCGGCCGCGACTGGCCCGACGGCCGTTGCTGCCGGGCGGGCGGCAGCTTTTGCCGGGCGGGACCCTCCTCGCACACGGCCCGCCCCGGGCCGCCGCCCTGGAAAGTGCCGCCGCCAGCCACTATAGAGTGCCGCGGGCGGCCATTCCCCATTCCTGTCCGATTGCGCGGGGCCGCCGGATCCGGCCATGAACTCCCTCGACCTGCCCAAAGCCCCCCACGAGACGCGCGTCGTCGTCGCCATGTCCGGCGGCGTCGATTCCTCCGTGGTCGCGGGCCTCCTGAAGCGCGACGGCTACGACGTGGTCGGGGTCACGCTCCAGCTCTACGACCACGGGCAGGCGACCCACCGCCGGGGCGCCTGCTGCGCCGGCCAGGACATCCACGACGCCCGGGCGGCCGCCGCGCATCTGGGCATCCCGCACTACGTGCTCGACTACGAGGACCGCTTTCGCGACGCGGTGATCGACCGGTTCGCCGAGAGCTACCTCGCGGGGGAGACGCCGATCCCGTGCGTCGAATGCAACCGCTCGATCAAGTTCCGCGACCTGCTCGGCCTCGCCCGCGACCTCGACGCGGACGCGCTCGCCACCGGCCACTACGTGGCGAGCCGGCCGCTGCCGGAGGGGGGCCGCGGCCTCTACCGCGCCCTCGATCCGGCCCGCGACCAGAGCTACTTCCTGTACGCGACGACGCCCGAGCAGCTCGCCTACCTGCGCTTTCCCCTCGGCGAGCTGCCCAAGGACGAGACCCGGGCGCTGGCGCGCGAACTCGGCCTCGCCATCGCGGAGAAGCCCGACAGCCAGGACATCTGCTTCGTGCCGCAGGGCCGCTACAGCGACGTGATCGCGCGGCTGCGCCCGGACGCGGCCCGGCCCGGCGAGGTGGTCGATCTGGAGGGCCGCGTGCTCGGCCGGCACGAGGGCATCATCCACTACACGGTCGGCCAGCGCCGCGGCCTGAAGCTCGCGGTGGGCGAGCCGCTCTACGTGGTGCGGCTGGAACCCGACAGCGCCCGGGTCGTGGTCGGCCCCCGCAGCGCACTTGCCACCAGCCGCGTCCGGCTCGGCGACGTGAACTGGCTGGGCTCGCAGCCGCTCGAGGCCGCGGACGGCCTGCGGGTCGCCGTGCGGGTGCGCTCGACCCGCGAGCCGCGCCCCGCCACGCTGGGCGTCGGGGACGGCGGCGTGACGGTGGAGCTGGCCACGCCCGAGGACGGCGTCTCGCCGGGGCAGGCCTGCGTCATCTACGCCGACGAGGATCCGCGCGCGCGGGTGCTCGGCGGCGGCACCATCGCCCGCGTCGACGCGTTGTCGGCGCGCCCGGCCCAAGCCGCCTGAATGGCAAGCCGCCTGAACGGCGGGCCGGCAGAGTTTTTCCCAGCGCGACGAACCGCAGGACGACAGCCACGATGTTGAGCGAGCCGCAGGTGACGGGCCCGAGCACGGTCCTGATGCGCAAGGCCTACGCCCGCTGGGCCCCGGTCTACGACGTGGTCTACGACAAGCTGACCGAGCCCGCCGCCCGGGCGGCCGTGCGCGCGGCCGCCGCCTGCGGCCCCCGCATCCTCGAGGCCGGCGTCGGCACCGGGCTCTCGCTCGGCTACTACCCGACCGGCAGCTTCGTCTGCGGCGTGGACCTCTCCGAGGACATGCTCAAGCGCGCCCGCCAGAAGGTGCGGCGGCGCGGCCTCGCCCACGTGCGCGGCCTGCAGGTGATGGACGTCTGCCATCTCGGCTACAGTGATGCGAGCTTCGACGCGGTCGTGGCGCAGTTCCTGATCACCCTGGTGCCGGACCCGGAGGCCGCGCTCTCCGAGTTCCTGCGCGTGGTGCGCCCCGGCGGCGAGATCGTGCTCGCCAACCATTTCGGCCAGACCGACGGGCCGGTCGCGCGGGTCGAGGAGATCGTGGCCCCGCTCTGCACCAAGATCGGCTGGTCCTCGGACTTCAAGTCCACCCGGGTCGAGGCCTGGGCCCGGCGCAACGGCGTCGAGTTCATCGGCGTCGCCCCGACCTTCCCGGGCGGGTTCTTCAAGATCCTGCGCATGCGCAAGCCCGCTTGAGCGGGCGGGCGGAGCGGGGCGGGGAGAGCCGGCCGGGAGGCGGCCCCGGACGCGGCCGCCTCGCGCTGCGCTGGCTGCCGCTCGCCCTCCTGGTCGGGATCTCGCTGGCCGCCCTCCTCACCGGCACGGCGCGCCTCCTCAGCCTCGACGCCTTGCTCGCCTCGCGGGCGTGGCTGCACGCCTTCGTGAGCGCCGACTACGTCCGCGCCCTGGTGGCCGCCTACCTCGTCTATGTCGGCGCGGTGGTGATCTCGGTCCCCGCGACCCTGATGCTGACCATGGTCTGCGGCTTCCTGTTCGGGATCGTCACCGGCGCGCTGGTGGCGGTCGCCGCCGCCACCACGGGGGCGGCGATCGTGTTCTCGATCGGTCGAGGGCCCGGCGCGGACCTGCTCGACCGCGTGGCCGGCCCGCGCCTCGCCGCGCTCGCGGCGGGCTTCCGGCGGGACGCCTTCGGCTACATTGCCTTCCTGCGCCTGCTGCCGCTCTTCCCGTTCTGGGTGACGAACCTCGCCCCCGCCGCCTTCGGCGTGCCGCTGCGGACCTTCGCGGCCGCGACCCTGCTGGGCCTCCTGCCCGGCGCCTTCGTGTACGCGGCGACGGGCGCGGGCATCGACGAGGTGGTCGCGGCCCACGAGGCCGCGAAGGCGGCGTGCCGGTCGGCCGCCGATCTCGGCTGCGACGAGACGCTCACCCTGAGCGCGCTGGTGACCCCCAAGATGGTGCTGGGGCTGGGCGCGCTCGCGGCCCTCGCGCTGCTCTCGGCCCTGCTGCGCCCCCTCCTCGCACGACGTCAGGCAACGGACTGATCCGGAAAAGATCACCCGAAGTACAACGCCGACGCACAACCGGTGGTTAAGCACCGGGCCTGCGTTAACGACTGATAAGTTCGGGATGGAAACGGGCGTGCACTGGCGACCCTCTCGACGGCGCGTGAGCGCGCGGGGTAGGAAACGGCAGCGGGCGCGGGTTCGCGGGCGCCTGCCGGGGCATCGATGCGTGTGCGTACGGAAGAGTGTGGGGCGCGGCCGGAGCGCGCGATCGCGGGCCCGCGATCGCGCGGCCTGCGCCTCGGCCTCTCGGCCCGACTCTTCCTGATCACCGTCGCCTTCGTGGCGGCGGCGGAGGTTCTGATCTACGTGCCGGCGGTGGCGAACTACCGCCTGTCGCTGCTCTCCGACCGGATCGCGGCCGCGCAGGTCGCCGCCATGGTGCTCGATGCCAGCCAGGGCCAGCCGGTTCCCGACGACCTCGCCCGGCACCTGCTGGTCGGGGCGGGCGCCCGGGTGATCGCCGTGCGCGGCGACACGACCCAGCGCCTGCTATCCCTCGATCCCGTGCCGGAGCGCGTGGCCGACATCGTCGATCTGCGCGATCCCTCGATCTGGGAGGCGATCCGCGGCGGCTGGCGCACGATCTTTGCTCCCGCCGACGCGCCCATCCGCGTGGTCGGGCACGGGCGCGACGGCTTCGACCTCGTCGAGGTGCTGATCGACGAGGCGCCGCTGCGGCGTGCGATCGTCGATTTCGCCCTGCGGCTGCTGCTGTCCTCGCTGATCGTCGCCGCGGCGGCGGCCGGGGTGGTCTTCGTGGTGCTGCAGGTCGCGATCGTGCGGCCCGTGCGCCGGCTCGCCCGCAACATCGCGGCCTTCGCGGACGATCCGGAGGGCGCCGAGCGCGGCATCGTGCCCTCGCGCCGCACCGACGAGATCGGGGTGGCCGAGACCGCGCTCGCCCGCATGGCGCAGGGCCTCGCCGACCAGCTCCGCCAGAAGAAGCGGCTGGCCGAGCTGGGGCTCGCGGTCAGTAAGATCAACCACGAGTTGCGCAACCTGCTGACCGGCGCGCAGCTCCTCGGAGACCGCCTGGAGGGCGCGGCCGACCCGACCGTGCAGCGCGTGGCGCCGCGCCTGCTCGCGACCCTCGACCGGGCGATCCGCTTCTGCGAGGCGACCCTCGCGTACGGCCGCGCCAGCGAGCCCAGCCCGAGCCCGCGCCGCGTCGCCCTGGCGCCGCTGCTCGCGGAGCTGGAGGACCTGTCGGACATGGCCGCCGGGACGGCGGTGGCCGTCCGGGTGGAGACGCCGCCGGACCTCGCCGCGACCGTCGATCCCGAGCAGCTCGCCCGCGCGCTGACGAACCTCGTGCGCAACGCCGTGCAGGCGCTGGAGGGGGGCGGGACCGCCGCGCCCGAGGTGCGGGTGACGGCCTCCCGCGACGGCGCGGCGGGCGGCGGCGTGACCATCCTGGTCGCGGACAACGGGCCCGGCCTGCCGGAGCGCGCGCGCACGCACCTGTTCGCGCCGTTCCGGGGCTCGACCCGGGCCGGCGGCACCGGGCTCGGCCTCGCGGTCGCCGCGGAGCTGATCCGCCTCAACGGCGGCACGCTCACCCTCGACGAGGGCACGCGCGGCGCCTGCTTCCGGGTCGTGCTGCCGGCCGCGGCCTGAGGGTCGTAGAATCCGAGAGTTTTGGATTCCAAAGGTCGAGACCTTTGGCGGGTGCAGGGCTGCGCGCCCCGGCCCCCGCCTGCAGCGCCTTTAGGCGCCGAAAGGGCGTCAGGCCCTTGGGGATCCCGGGACCCTGGCCCTACTCGGCGGCGGCCAGGACCGGCTCGCGGACCACGATGCCGATGTCGCGCAGGAGCGCGGCGTCGTCGTCGGTCTCGTTGTTGGCGGTGGTGAGCAGGCGCTCGCCGTAGAAGATCGAGTTGGCCCCGGCCAGAAAGCAGAGGATCTGGGCCTCGCGGGTCAGGCTCTTGCGGCCGGCGCTAAGGCGCACCCGGGCGCGCGGCATCACGATGCGGGCGGTCGCGCACATCCGCACGAGGTCGAGCGGATCGATCGGCGGCCGGTCCTCCAGCGGCGTGCCCGCGACGGCCACCAGCGCGTTGATCGGCACGCTCTCGGGATGGGGCGCGTGGTTGGCCAGCACCTGCAGCATCTGGGCGCGGTCGGTGACGCCCTCGCCCATGCCGACGATGCCGCCGCAGCAGACGCCGATCCCGGCCGCCCGCACGTTCTCCAGCGTCCTCAGCCGGTCCTCGTAGGTGCGGGTCGAGATGATGTCGCCGTAGAAGTCGGGACCCGTGTCGAGGTTGTGGTTGTAGGAGGTCAGCCCGGCCTCCGCGAGACGCTCCGCCTGGGCGGGCGTGAGCATGCCGAGCGTGACGCAGGCCTCCATGCCGAGCCCGCGCACGCCCCGCACCATGGCCAGCACCGCGTCGAATTCCGGCCCGTCCTTCGGCTGGCGCCAGGCCGCGCCCATGCAGAAGCGGTGGGCGCCGTTGGCCTTGGCGGCGGCGGCCTCGCGCAGCACGCTCTCGACCGGCATCAGCCGCTCGCGCGGCACGAGCCCGCTCTTGCCCTCGCCCGTGTGGTGGGCCGATTGCGGGCAGTAGGCGCAATCCTCCGGGCACCCCCCGGTCTTGATCGAGAGGAGCGCGGCGCGCTGGATGTCGGCCGGATCGTTGTGCTGCCGGTGCACGAGGGCGGCCCGGTGCACGAGGTCGAGCAGCGGCAGGTCGTGGATCGCCCGGATCTCGGCCACGCTCCAGTCGTGGCGGATCGCGTGGCCGATCGCGCCGGGCCCGG
>NZ_LSIX01001163.1:0-4222 GCF_001556475.1 Methylobacterium sp. CCH5-D2
CTCGTGGGCTCGGAGATGTGTATAAGAGACAGGATGGGTTTCATGGCGCCGATGTTGCGGCTCTACAACACGCTGACCGGCACCAAGGACGTGTTCGCGCCGATCGAACCCGGCAACGTGCGCATGTACGCCTGCGGCCCGACGGTCTACGACGCGGCCCATATCGGCAACGCGCGCCCGATCGTCGTCTTCGACCTGCTCTTCCGGCTGCTGCGCCACCTCTACGGGCCGGGCCACGTCACCTACGCCCGCAACGTCACGGACGTGGACGACAAGATCAACGCGCGCGCGGCCGAGCGCGGCATCACCATCCGCGAACTCACCGACGGCACCCTGGCGCAGTTCCACCGGGACATCCGCGACCTCGGCGTGCTGATGCCCGAGGACGTGAACCGGCCGGGCGAGCCGCCCCGCTTCGTCGAGCCGCGGGCCACCGATCACATCCGCGAGATGTGCGCGATGATCGAGGGCTTGGTGAAGGCCGGCCACGCCTACGTGGCGGCGGACCACGTCCTGTTCGACGTGCCCTCGATGCCCGATTACGGGAGGTTGTCGAAGCGGCCGCTCGACGAGATGGAGGCCGGCGCCCGGGTCGAGGTCGCGCCCTACAAGCGCTCGCCCCTCGACTTCGTGCTCTGGAAGCCCTCGAAGCCGGGCGAGCCCTCCTGGGACTCGCCGGCCGGCATCGCGGTACCGGGCCGGCCCGGCTGGCACATCGAGTGCTCGGCGATGTCGGCCAAGCACCTGGGGGAGACCTTCGACATCCACGCGGGCGGCATCGACCTGATCTTCCCCCACCACGAGAACGAGGTGGCGCAGTCCCGCTGCTGCTTCGGCACGCCCGTGATGGCCAACTGGTGGCTGCACAACGGCTTCCTGCAGGTCGAGGGCGAGAAGATGTCGAAGTCACTCGGCAACTTCATCACCATCCGGGACGTGCTCGAGGACTGGCCCGGCGAGGTCGTGCGCCTCAACATGCTCAAGACGCACTACCGCCAGCCGATCGACTGGACGGCGCGCGGGCTCGAGGAATCGAGCCGGATGCTGGAGCGCTGGTACGCCGCGGTCGGCGATGCGGCGCCCGCCGCGGAAGCGCCGCCGAGCGTGCTGGAGCCGTTGCTCGACGACCTCAACACCGCGGCGGCGCTCGCCGAGATCCACCGGCTCGACGACCCGGCCCGGCTGAAGGCGGGGGCGAACCTGCTCGGCCTGCTCGGCCAGACGGCGAGCGCGCGCGCCGAGGCCAGCGTGCAGGCTGCCGGGATCGACGTCGCGCGGGTCGAGGGGCTGATCGCCGAGCGCAAGGCCGCCCGCGCCGCCAAGGACTGGGCCGCCTCCGACCGCGCCCGCGACGCGCTCACCGCCCTGGGCGTGGCCGTGAAGGACAACAAGGACGGCACGACGACCTGGAGCGTGGCGCGCTGAGGCCGGCTCATCGCGCAGCGCCTCCGCGCGGCGCCTCACGGAAGGGCCCGACCACCCCGGCGCCGGCAGATCGCCGCGAGATCCGCCGGCACGGCGCCGCGACGGCACGTCGATGCTCCCGGGCCCATGCGCGCTCCCGGGTCGTCCACCCGATCCCGAAGGACCGAGACCGCGACGATCGGATGATCGGCCGGCGGAGCAGGACGGGCGGCCCGCCCCGAGCCCCTCAGGCCGCGGTGGGCGCGCCGGCCTGCCCCAGGATCAGGCGGGCGATCATCTCCGGCTCGACCGGCTTCTCGCAGTGGGGCGCGTCGGCGAAGCGCTCGGGGATCGTGGCCGCGCCGTAGCCGGTGGCGAAGATGATCGGGATGGCGCGGGCCCGCAGGGCGTCCGCCACCGGGAACGCCATCTCGCCGTGCAGGTTGATGTCGAGCACCGCGGCGTCGATGCGCGGCGCGCGCTCGACCAGCGCGAGGGCGTCCTCGACGCTGCCGACCGGCCCGAGCACCGTGGCGCCGCTCCGCTCGAAGCTCTGCCGCAGCTCGTCCATGATGAAGTAGTCGTCCTCGACCACCAGCACGTGCCGGCCGGTCAGGGATCGTGCCGCGTCCGCCATCGCCGCCTCCTTCGCGCCGCCGGAACGCCGTCCCGGCCGCGCTCCGCGCAACACCCCATGGACCCCATCACCCTCGTCGGCAAAGGCAACGCGCCGGAGCGGCCGTGGGTTCGTCCCTCGCAAGGCCGGCAGCGCCCCCGCCGCACCGGCCCGAACCGGCCGCGCGCGCACATGCACGCAGTAGACCGGAGGCAATTCCCAGTACATTCACAACATAGATCAGTCATTCCGATAGAAATCGGCCTTCCGGCGCCGGAACTTAGCCGTCCGAGGCGCGGTTCAGCCCAACGTATCTTCGACGTGCACCGAGCGGACGTACCGCGGGACGTACAACCTCCCGCGGCCGGCCCACGGTGACGTGCGGGGACAGGCTCCGACCATCCAAGATCCGGCCCCGACAGCGTCTTCAGGCGCGTCCGAGGGGAAGCCGGTGCGGGACGAGCCCCGAATCGCCTGCCTGCGTGCACCCGAGAGCTGAGGACCAGCCCATGTATTACCACGACAAGCGCCTGCAATATCCGGTCCGCGTCGAGAGCCCGGATCCCGTCTTCGCCCGCATGCTTCAGCAGGCGATCGGCGGCGTCGAGGGCGAGATCCGCGTCTGCATGCAGTACTTCTTCCAGGCCTGGGGCGCGCGCGGGCCGACCACGAAGTATCGCGACATGCTCCTCCATACGGCCACCGAGGAGATCGGCCATATCGAGATGCTGGCGACCGCGGTCGCGATGAACCTCGAGACCGCCCCGACCAAGGTCCAGGAGGCGGGCGCGGCCGACAAGGTGGTGGGCGCCGTGATGGGGGGCGAGAACCCGCGCCACATGGTCGAGGGCATGCTGCACCGGCACATCCTCTCCACCGGCATGGCGGCCTTCCCGGCCAACTGTGAGGGCGTGCCCTTCGACATGAGCCACATCTACGCCAGCGGCAACCTCGCGGCGGACATGTACTGCAACGTCGCCGCCGAGGCGACCGGCCGGACCCTGGCGGTCCGCCTCTCTAACGCCACCAACGACCCCGGCATGAAGGACATGCTGCACTTCATGATCGCCCGCGACACGATGCATCAGGAGCAGTGGCTCGCGGTGATCGAGGAACTCGGCGGCCCCGCGGGCGCGCTGCCGATCCCGAACTCCTTCCCGCAGAGCGAGGAGCACCAGAAGTTCAACTACAACTTCTTCGCCACGGCCCGCGACGGCACGCCCCCGCCCGCCGGGCGCTGGACCAGCGGGCCCTCCCTCGACGGCAAGGGCGAGTTCAGCGTGGTGCAGAACGAGCCGATGGGCGAGGAGCCGGTGCTCGGCCCGGCCCGGCCCGACAGCGGCGCCCAGAACGAGCAGATCGGCTGAGGCCCGCGACCGGGCGCCCCTCGGTGCCGGGCCCATCCGGAGCGGCTCTCCGGACCTGCCCTTCAGAAGACCGACGCCCCGCGCGAGGCCGGCCCCGGGACCGGGGCCGGCCCGTCGGGCGTCCCGCGGGAGGAGACGAACGGGATGAAGCGGGGAGTGGGGCTGCGTTTCGGCGACCTGGGCGAGCGGACGGCGCATGTCTGCGTGGACGTCCAGCGTCTGTTCCACGAGAAGACCGACTGGCACACGCCCTGGCTCGGCCGCATCCTGCCGCAGGTGGAGCGCATCACCGCGGCGCATCCGGGGCGCACGGCCTTCACGCGCTTCGTTCCGGCGGCGCGCGCGGAGGTCTGCTCGGGCACGTGGCGGCGCTACTACGAGCGCTGGCCGAACATGACCCTCGACCGGCTGGCGCCCGGGATGATCGACCTGCTGCCGAGCCTCGCCGCGCTGGCGCCGCCCGCCCGGGTCTTCGACAAGGCGACCTACTCCCCCTGGCTCGAGCCGGACCTCCAGGCGCACCTGCGCGACCTCGGAACCGACACGGTGGTGATCACGGGCGGGGAGACCGACGTCTGCGTGCTCGCCACCGTGCTCGGGGCGGTCGATCGCGGCTACCGGGTGGTGATCGCGGCCGACGGGGTGTGCAGCTCGGCCGACGAGACCCACGACGCGATGGTGACCCTCTACTGCAGCCGCTTCGGCGAGCAGATCGAGATCGCGCCGACCGACGCGATCCTGCGTGCCTGGCCCTGACGAGGCGACCGACGCCCGCGGGTGAACGGATCCACCGGGCGCCGGTTGGACGATCGTCCCCCGCCCCACGCAACCCGCC
>NZ_LSIX01001164.1:0-608 GCF_001556475.1 Methylobacterium sp. CCH5-D2
CCCTGCTGGAGCAGCTCGAGGACGTCTGCGCCCGTGCCGGCGGCGCGGGCGCAGACGTCCTCGAGCTGCTCCAGCAGGGTGAGGAGGTCGCCCGCGACCGCGACGACCTCGCAGCGGGCGAGTTTCGCGACGGGCTGGCGCTGGCGGAAGGGCAGGACGTTGCTCATCGGGATCGCTTGTCGCCGAGGCCCCGCGGATTCGCCAGGGGAGGGCGGCCATCCTCCACACGATTGCGGCCGGGCATGGCCGGGAAGCCGCGCGGGTGGTGAGTTTTTCGTGGCCGGATCGCCTCGCATCGTGTCGACCCGCACGCCGGGGCCGGGTCGGAGGCCGGCCCGAGGCTTGACGGCGGCTCCGGGCCGGCCCACGCCGACCGGGAGGGCCGCCCCCGGCCGTCCCCCGAAGCGAGACGACCCGATGCGCATCAGCCTGTCCCCGACCCGCCTGTCCCTCCTGCTCGCGGCCTGCCTCGCCCTCGGCGCCTGCACCAGCAGCGGCGACAGCGGCTTCTCACAGCAGTTCAGCGCCGACGCGTTCAGCCGCTCCAACGACACCAACGGCACCCAGACCCGCCGCGACGTGAACCGCAGCTACACCCAGCCCTCGCT
>NZ_LSIX01001165.1:0-7534 GCF_001556475.1 Methylobacterium sp. CCH5-D2
CGCAGGGTGAGGTGGCGGCGCAGCGTCTTGTAGGGCTTGCCGTCCTCGAAGCTGATCAGGTTGTCGTTGGTGATCGACTTGCGGATCTGGGCCGGCGTCAGCTTCTCGACGGCCGGTGCATCGCCGTCGGCGCGCCGCGACAATCCGACGAGGGCGCCGTGCACGGAGGTGATCAATCCCTGCAGATCGCCGGGCGGGATCGAGTTGTTCGCCACGTACGCCGCGACGATCTCGACCGCGAGACCGATGTGATCGGAGTGCTGCTCGTCCATGACCTCATCCATTGCCGGACCCTCTACGCTCGGCCGGGAAGATCGATTCCACGCCTGTCTTGGTCAAGAGGGTTTATTGCTGCCTGTTTCGAAACAGGCGACATTTTCTGTGGTTCGACGCCCCCAATGCGGACACAATCCGCTCAAATTCGGAAGATGATTGGCTCATGCTCTGATTGTGCACAACGTTAAAGCGTCTGGAACACGGCACTCCAACCCCGGCGGGTAAACGGCCGGTTCATTACAAGCCTCTGATCGCACGGCGAAATCCGCAAATCATGAGCGCGGACCCGCTCCGTCCGCGGCCCGGCCGGCGCCGATTATTCGACCGCTGGTTGAGTATTCGAGAGCATCAACGCAGAAGTTTCATTCGCCCCGGGCCGGACCCCGGCGGTCCGCGACCTCACGGGCTCGAGGGGCCGGCGCGGTCGTAGACGGCCTCGCCGAGGCGGCGCAGGGGGCCGCCGGGGCCCGAGCGCTTCCACAGGCGGGTATTGAGGGCGGCGACCGGATCCTGGCCCGGCACGCCGAAGCCGCGCGCCACGAGGTGCTCCAGGATCTCGCCCGCATGCATCGGCCGGCCCGCCGCGGCGAGCACCCCCACGGCCGCCTCGACGAGCGCCCGGCCGTAGCGCCGGGCGGCCGCCGGATCCTCGTCGAAGGGGACCGGGGGCGGCGGCCCCTCCGACCCGGGGTGGGGCGCCGCCGGCGCGGCCGTGTCCCGCGGCGACGGGCGCGAGGCCGGCACGGCCCGGCTCCGCGCATCCCCGTCAACGCCGCCCGGCCCCCCGCTCTGCCCGGTGCCCGGTGCGCGACCGTGCGGGGCGAAGCGATGGCCGGCAAGGCCGGGATCCTGCCCGGGATCCTGGTCAGGATCCTGGCCGAACCGTGGCCCGCCCCCCGTCCCGGAGCCCGGCCACGACCCCGCCGGGGCCCGGCCGTCCGGCCCGGCCGCGGCCTCCCTGGTCCAGGCATCCCTGGCCAAGGCATCCCTGGCCGCCGCGGCGTCTGCCGCCTCCGCCCGGCCCGGCGCCTCGGGGCCGGGGACCGGCACGCGATCGGCCGCCGGCCCCCCTGCCGAACCTCCCGCCGAACCTCCCGCCATGTCCCCTGCCGCGGCACCGGCCCGGAGGCGCCGGCCGAGTTCGAGGTAGAGCAGGTGGTCGGCGATCTCGCGGTCGATCGCCTCGCGGCGGCGGCGCAGATCGGCGAGCCGCGCCTCGATCTCGGCCTCTGACGGAACCATGCGCCGCATCCAATGGAATATTCTGTTCCGTCAGTCTAGCGGACCGGTCTTTCCAATGGAAGATGGCGTCGCACGGAATTTTGCGCATCGTGGGAATGCAGGGAGCCCCGGAATACCGACGCGGTGCGCCTCGCGGCGTCGCCCCGTTACCGCGAGGCGGCCGGGCGCCTTTCCGTGCCGAGGGAACGAGTTTCGGAATGAATGGAATATACCGAACCGATCAGGCGCGGAGCTTCATTCCCTTGCTCGTTCCGTTCCGTGTTCCCTGCTTCGGCGGCACCAGCAGGGCGCCGGGATCGGCCGGCTGCAGCAGCAGGCCGTGGTCGTCGAGGCTGGCCGGCAGCTTCGGGAAGACCTCGCAGAGATGGGCGAGGTCGGCCCGGAAGGCCTGGCGGAAGCTGCGGATGCTGGCGTTCTCGGCCCCGAACTGGCCGTGCAGGTTCTCCCAGGTCAGCCGCAGCGGCCGGGGCAGGGCGCGCAGGCGGTAGCCGAGCCAGAACAGCAGGTCGAGCTTGCGCGCCGAGCCCGAGAAGGCGCGCGCCGCCCGCACGTCGACGGGCAGCGCGTGGCGCACCAGCGTGTCGTAGAACTCCTGGTGGAACTGGACGGTGCGGGACCATGCGGGCCCCTCCCCGCCGCCCTGCCCCCGCCAGAGGTCGAGGCTGCGGAAGGGCGGCACGTTGAGGGTGCTGGCCTGCCCCTGCCCGTCCCAGAGGCCGATCTGCATCGAGCAGGCGGCGAGCCGGTGGACCTGCTCCTTGAACTGCCGGATGGTGCCGCGCTCGCCGCCGGTGACCGCGAAGCCCATCTCGCGCATGAAGCCCGAGAGCGAGTCGGCGACCTCCACGGTGGGGCTGCGCTGGCGCACGGCCTCGGTGCAGAGGTGGAGCAGCACGAGGCGCGCCTTCGGGCCGTAGGGCAGCCCTTGCGGTTCCCAGGCGCCCGTGAGCGGGTCCTTGAGGCGCCCGGCCACCAGGCTCAGCGAGTTGCGGCCGTAGGTGCGGCTGAACTCGCGGGCCCCGCCGGGATCCCGGTAGGGCAGGCCGCAGAGCGCCAGCACCGAGTGGATGTGCTGGAGGTTCTCGGGCGCCGCGGGCTCGTTCTCGATGACGAGGCGCACCGCGTCGCGGCGGCGCTGGTCGCGGCCCATGCGGGCGCGGGCCTGCTCGCGGGCCGCCTCCACGGTGCGGGCCGCGTCGCGCTCGCGCTGGCGGTGCAGGATGTGCTCGACGATCTGGGCGAACAGAAAGCCGCCGCGGGCCGCCTCGACCTCCTGCAGGAGGTCGGCGTCGCGGATCAGGGCCAGTTTCTGCTCGATGCCCGTCACTGTGGAGGTCTGTCGCGTCGCCGGGGGATCGTCGGAGGGCAGGGGAGCCCTGCCGTAACGAACCTGCATCGCACGATTCGGTCCCCGCGAGTCTCGGACGAATCGCGGGGCCGGGCGGGTTGTCCCGGCAATCCACGCGTTCCGCCCCCCTCCCCGTCCGGGCCGGACGGTGCGCACGCAGAGTTCGATACGGGGGCCGGCCGGCCTGTCCGGACCGCGCAGAGTTCGATACGCCCCGGAGCGCCCGCCTTGTCCCCGTTCTGCACCGCCCGGGAGCGCCATCCACGCCGAATCGCATGCGGGACCGCGCAGACTCCGATACGCCACCCCGGCACGACCGCGCAGAATCCGATACGGAGGCACGCAGAATCGGATACGCATCCGCGCAGAGTCGGATGCGCGGACCGGCCTCAACCCTCTCTGGCGCAAGCGAAATCTGCCACCCCATATAACCTGCAGAACTGACTCTCTGAGAATCCTTCCTGATACTTCTCCTAAGGGGTCCGGCCCGTCGTTCGCTTCGGAGAACGACCCCGATCCCGTCTTTCTCCCAATGGAATTCAGGGAATAAGACGGGCTTGTCCCCATCCCGAGCCCCTTTTCCCACCGCGATCCGGAGCCCTTCCCGATGACCGAGACGCCGATGCGGACCCTGCTGCGGCTGATGGCCGAGCTGCGCGATCCGAGGCGCGGCTGCCCCTGGGACGTCGCCCAGACATCCGCGACCATCGCGCCCTACACGCTGGAGGAGGCCTACGAGGTGGCCGACGCCATCGAGCGCGGCGACATGGACGACCTGCGCGACGAGCTCGGAGACCTGCTGCTGCAGGTCGTGTTCCACGCCCGCATGGCCGAGGAGGCCGGCGCCTTCGGGTTCGACGACGTGGCCGGGGCGATCGTCGCCAAGCTGATCCGGCGCCACCCGCACGTCTTCGACGGGGCAGGGCGCCTGCTGCCCGAGGGCGCGCCCGCCCGCGACCCTGAGGCGGTCCAGGCGCTGTGGGAGGCGATCAAGGTGCGGGAGCGGGCCGAGAAGGCGGCCCGCGCGCCGGAGGCCGGCGCGGCCGAACCCCCGCCCCTGGCCGGGGTGGCGCTGGCGCTGCCGGCCCTCGCCCGCGCCGAGAAGATCTCCCGCAAGGCCGCTGCCTACGGTTTCGACTGGGCGGAGGCCGCGCAGGTGATCGACAAGGTCCGCGAGGAGACCGACGAGGTGGCGGAGGCGCTGGCCAACGGCGACCGAGCGGAGCTCGCGGAGGAGATCGGCGACCTCCTGTTCTCTGTGGCCAACCTCGCCCGCCATGCGGGGGTCGATCCGGAGGCGGCGCTGCGGGCCGGCACCGCCAAGTTCGAGCGCCGCTTCACCGCCATGGCCGAGGAGTTGCGGGCCTCGGGCGCCGCGCTCGCGGGGAGCGACCTCGCCGCCATGGAGGCGGCCTGGGTCGCGGTGAAGCGGGCCGAGCGCGGCTGAGGTCGTGGATTCCAAAGGTCGAGACCTTTGGCGGGTGCAGGGCAGAGCCCCGGGCCCCGCCCAAGGGCCTCAGGCCCTTGGAGAACCCTTGATCGGCCAATCGACGAGGCCGCCGGCCCAGAGCGCGGCCCAGACCAGGACCGGCTGAAAGGCCAGCCGCGGCCCGTGATACCACCAGGAATCCGGGATGCCCGGGACGCTGATGCCCTCAAGGGCATGCTTCAGGTTCGCCGGGTAGACGCAGACCGCGTAGAGGGCGAGCCCGATCGCTGCGGCCCGGCGGAAGCGCTGGCCGAGGAGCGCCGCGGCGCCCGCGATCTCGCACAGGCCCGTCGCCAGGATGACGAGCCGGGGCTCCGGCACGGAAGCCGGCATGATCGGCATCAGCAGGTCCGGCCGGGCCAGATGCACGGCGCCGATCCCGGCATAGAGGCCGGCGAGGGCGAGGCGCAGCCGGAAGCGCCCGTCCGCCATCGCGCGCCCCTGCCCCGCCGGCCTCATGGTCCGCCGGCCTCGGCCACGCGCGATGTCGGCACGCCGCAGGACGCGGCCACCCGATCGGTCAGGGCCGCGACGAGGCGCGCGAGGCCCGGATGCCCCGCGCTCGCGAACCGCGTCTCGCCGACCGCCCGCACCGGCGCGATCAGCCGCAGCGAGTTCGTCAGGAAGACCGCGTCCGCCGCCAGCAGCTCGGGCAGTGCGAGGGAGCGCTCCTCGGGGTGCAGGCCCACCCCACCGGCCAGGCCCAGCACCTCGGCCCGCACGATGCCCGGCAGGACGCCGTCGGCGAGGGGTGGCGTAACGAGGCGGTCCCCGAGGATCCCGAACAGGTTGCCGGTGCCGGCGCAGGCGACCCGCCCGCGCGTGTTGCGGAACAGCGCCTCGTCGAAGCCGGCCGCCGCGGCGTCGCGGGCGGCCAGCACCGCGTCGAGATAGCCCGGCGTCTTGAGGTGCGAGACCGGCGAGGTCTCGTTGCGGGCGATCCCGGTCACCCAGAGGCTCAGGGGCGCGAAGGCGAGCGCCGCCGCGCTCGGCGCCGCGGTGGCGTAGAGGACGGGGCGCGGCTCGGCCGGGGGCTTCAAGCCGCGCGGGCCGGTGCCCCGGGTCGCGGTGGTGCGGATGGCGAGGCGCGGGCCTGTCGCGGCCAGCGCCCGCAGGGCCGCCCTCGCCCTGTCGGGATCGACGGAGAAGCCCAGCGTCTCCGCGCCCGCGACGAGGCGGTCGAGATGGGCGTCCGCGAAGGCGACCCGGCCGTCGAGGGCGAGCGCGGTGTCGAACACCGCGTCGCCGAGGCTCAAGCCCCGGTCGGTGAGGTCGAAGGGCGCGACCGTCTCCGCGCCGAGGCGCCCGTCAAGCCACAGCATCATCGCTCCGCCGATCCTTCGCCCAGGCGCGGGCGAGGTCCAGGAAGTTCGCGAAGAGGGCGTGGCCGCCCTCGGTCAGCACCGATTCCGGGTGGAACTGGATGCCGTAGGTCGGGTGCTCGCGGTGGGAGAGGGCCATCACCTCGCCCTCCGAGGAGAGGGCGTCGACCGCGAGGTGGCGCTCCATGCCGGGCTCGGGCCGGACCACCAGGGAATGGTAGCGCCCGACCTGCATCGGGGCGGGCAGGCCGCGGAACAGGCGCTGCCCCCCGTGATCGACCGGGGTCGCCTGCCCGTGCAGCGGCCGGATCGCCCGCTCGACGCTGCCGCCGAAGGCCGCGCCGATCGCCTGGTGCCCGAGGCAGACGCCGAGGATCGGCAGGCTGCCGGAGAGTTCGCGGATCGCCGGCAGCGAGATCCCGGCCTCCGCGGGCGTGCAGGGGCCGGGGGAGACCACGAGGGCGTCGGGCGCGAGCGCGCGGATCCCGGCGACGTCGAGGGCGTCGTTGCGCACGACCCGCACGCTCTCGCCAAGTTCCTCGATGTAGCGGACGACGTTGAAGACGAACGAGTCGTAGTTGTCGAGCACGAGGATCATGGGCGGGAACCGCGCGTGTCGTGGATTCCAAAGGTCGAGACCTTTGGCGGGTGCAGGGTGGAACCCTGCATTTGGCTCCTCCGTCCCGGCTGTGCCGGGTCGGAGGGGCCAACCCGGGGCGCTGCCCCGGGACCCCGCCCAAGGACCTCGGCCCTTGGGGATCCCATGACCGCAGCCGTCACGCCGGCGCCCTCCCCCCGAAGGCCTCGAACACCCGGGCGGCCTTGGCCAGGGTCTCGTCGTATTCCGGACCGGGTTCCGACAGGAGGGTGATGCCGCCGCCCGCCTGGAGCACGGCCGTGCGCGCGTCCATCACCACGGTGCGGATGGCGATCGCGGTGTCGAGCGCCCCGTCGAAGCCGATCCGGCCGATGGCGCCGCAATAGAGCTCGCGCGCGTCGCCCTCGATCTCGGTGATGATGTCCATGGCGCGGATCTTCGGGGCCCCGGTGATCGAGCCGCCCGGGAAGGTGGCGGCCACGAGGTCGAGGGCGTCGAGGCCCTCCCGCAGCGTGCCCGTGACCACCGAGACCAGATGGTGAACGCCCGCGTAGGTTTCCAGCCCGCACAAGGTCGGGACCCGCACGCTGTGGGCCTCGCAGACCCGCGACAGGTCGTTGCGCAGGAGGTCCACGATCATGATGTTCTCGGCCCGCTCCTTCGGGTTCCGCTGGAGCGCCTCGGCCGCCGCCCGGTCGGCCTCCGGGTCGGGCAGGCGCCGGGCCGTGCCCTTGATCGGCCGGGTCTCGACGCGGCGACCGGCGAGCTTCAGGAAGCGCTCGGGCGAGCTGGAGGCCACGGTGAGTCCCTCGAAGGCGAGGTAGGCCCCGAAGGTCGCAGGGTTCGCCGCCCGCAAGGCGCGGTAGAGCGCGAAGCCGTCGAAGCCCGCCGGCAGCTCCGCGCTGAAGCGCTGGGCGATGTTGGCCTGGTAGATGTCGCCGGCCCGGATGTAGTCCCGCACCCGCTCCACCGCCGCCTCGTAGCCGGCCCGGGTGAAGTTCGAGCGCCAGTCGAGGGCCGGGACGGGGCAGGGGGGCACAGGGTCCGGCCCCCCCTGCCCCAGCAGCGCCGCGAAGGCGGCGAGCCGGGCCTCGGCGCGGGCCGCGCGGGCGGCGCCGTCCGTCTCCGGGAAGCCCGTGGCGACGAGCCGGCAGGTGCCGGCCGCGTGATCGACGACGAGCGCCGTGTCGTAGAGGTTGAAGGCGATGTCGTCGGTGAGCCCGGCCCGGCGGGCGGGCCGCGCCACGCGCTCCAGCGCC